>CAZTMY010000087.1:0-9004 GCA_964614895.1 uncultured Anaerolineales bacterium | reverse complement strand
CCCATGATGAGTTGCTGGCCCGACGAGGCTTTTACTACAACCTATACATGAGCCAGTTCCGCAAGCAGGCCGTGCTCCAGGCGCCGGCCTAAGATACCAGTAAATGCCGCGAGATCTCTATACTGGCCTCGTAGCGTCGAACACGCGTCCCTAGTCGGCGCTCCCTATCCCCCCGCTACCCGCGTCGCCACGGGGACCTCGGCTACTTCCGGTTGTTGGTGAGGGCGCATCAGCAGCGTGAATGGCACGCTGATCAAGGTAACCCCGGCGGTCAGCAAAAAGATGCCCTCGTATCGGATGAGAGGCAGCAGCAAGCCGGCGACCAGAGGCATAGCCACGGAGCTGATGTGGTTGAGGCTCAACCCGGTGGCTAGCGTTGGCGCCAGCTCTTCGCGAGGCACCAGGCGGCTCAGCCACGAGTTCAGCCCGATCCCGAACAGGGCCAGCGCGCGAATAATGATGAACACCAATGCCAGAGCCCACACCTGGTGAATCATCGTGAAGGATACGCAGGACAAAGCGATGGCAGCATAGCTGGTACAGAGCATCGTCCGTTCACCGTAGCGATCTAGCGCCCAACCGATGGTTGGTGAAGCCACCATATTCACGACGGCGCTGACCAGTAACAGCGTGCTGATCTGCCAGACCTCCCAGCCATAGTAGGAGACCAGCACAAGTGTCCCAAAGCTGTACAGCACATACTTCTGCTCACCCTGCATGAATGTCAGCAGGTAGTACAACCAATACCGGCGACGTACCAGGATCCGCGCGGGACGCTCTACCGTCTCGCCGAGACTGCGGGGCAGCAGCGTCAACAAGGCACCAGCCAACGCGAGCAGCACCGCGCCGATGGCATAGTACGAACGCAGAGGCACGCCGCCCCCCAGCCGCGAAAGCACCGCTGCGCCGCCCATCCCTGCGATGACAGCCAGTGATGCCACACCCCCCAATGACCCTAGCACCCGCCCAGCCATGGCTCGCGAGACCAGCGCTGTACCCAGGATGGTCAGCAATGGCATCCACACATGTAGCCCCAGGCTAGCCAGGATCTCGACTGGCACTAGCACGGCAAAGTTCGGCACGGTCAGATAGAGCGCATAGCCCGTCGCCATGGTGAACATGGCCGCCGTGGCGCGCACCCGCGGCGGCAACGCCATCATGGCTGCCGCGATGAACACCAGTGCCAGGCCCGGGATCTCGCGCAAGCCCTCCAACCATAGAATCTGCTCGCCCGTCATGCCCAGCGCGTCCACGAAAAAGTTGGTACGGACCGCGTTAGAAAGGCCTATGGCGGCGTTCAATGCAAACACGGCACCGGCCAGAATGACCAGGTCCCGTGTCCACTGCCAGCCCTCGGGCATGAGCCGTCGTCGCATACTCTTGTCCTCACCCAAAAGCGCTTCTCGCGTGAGCTGGCATTCTAGCCGGATCGGACCCTAACGGCAAGGCAGGCTCTCACTCGTTTGCTGCTACGCTCTCATCGGCTGGCTTACGGCAGCGCACCGCCGTGGCCATCAGAGGCGCACTAATTCCTGGTAGAGACTGGCACTCCGGTGCTTCTCTACTAGACCATGGATATGTACTCAACCTGACAATACGTAGAGCCAGCGCAGGATGCTAGTGATTGTAAGTTGCTATGACGGGAATACTCTTGAACACCTGACCTCATCGGCGCCGCCAAGATCGTACAGGATGGCACAGCCATCATGCTAACGGACCTCGATTCGCACGCGTCCACCCAAAAAACGTCACTAGAGCCGGTCCATCCCCTCAAGAGATAGTGTTACCGAACAGTCGGCATCTCAATCGGTTGATACATCGTCTCATGGACATCCTCGTGACTCCCCCGGTAACATTGCCAATTGGGGGAATCATGCCGGTTCGGTAACATCTTGCGTGAGGGGAATACGGTGACTTGCGCAGATGGGCTCGATGCCGCATACTAGGCAGTTGAGTGCAGCAACAGCATGCGACGGAGAGAAGCATGGCAGATTACACCCCGGCTACGCTCGCCCTCGAGGATGGTAGCGTCTATGAGGGCAGATCCGTGGGCGCACAAGGCGAATGGACTGGCGAGATCGTCTTCAATACCAGCATGACCGGCTACCAAGAGATCATCACCGATCCGTCCTACTGGGGACAGATGGTGGTCTTTACCTGCCCGCATATCGGGAACGTCGGCGTCAACTCGGAGGATGTCGAGTCCTCGCAGCCGTGGGTTCGCGCCGTCCTCGCGCGCGAGATCTGCGAGGTGCCCAGCAACTGGCGATCCGAACGCTCGCTACCCGACTATTTGCGCGAGTATGACGTGCCAGCCTTGGATGGTCTGGATACCCGCAGGCTGACGCTCACCATCCGCCAATGGGGCGTCATGCGAGCTGCACTTTCCACCACCAACCTGGACCCCGATCGTCTGGTAGCCATGGCACGCCAATCTCCCGAGATGAGCGAGCTGGCGCCGCTTCCGGAGGTGACGCCGGCTTCGGTCACTATATGGGACGAGGCTGCCTCGCCGGCCTGGACGGGCATCCCCATGGCGAAAGCTGGCTCGAACAGTCCTCACGTAGTGGTGATCGACTGCGGCTGCAAGCGCAACATCCTGCGATACCTGACGGCCGCGGGAGCGCGCGTAACGCGTGTGCCCGCCGACGCCACTCCCAAAGAGATCATGGCGCTGGCGCCCGATGGCGTGCTCATCTCCAACGGGCCGGGGGATCCCGCCACTGCGACCGACACTATCGCCACCGTTCGCGCTCTGATGGGCCAGGTGCCACTGTATGGCATCTGCCTGGGCCACCAGATCATCGCGCTGGCGGCTGGTGCCCGGACATACAAGCTCCCCTTTGGCCATCATGGTGGCAACCACCCGGTGCAAGACGTCACCCACGATGTGGGTAGCACGCCGATCGAAATCACCGCACAGAATCACAACTATGCCGTGGATCCCGCATCACTGGAGGGATTGCCCTTCCGCATTACACATTGGAACCTCTACGACGACACGATCGAGGGACTGGAGCATACCTCCCTGCCGATCTCGTCCGTGCAGTATCACCCAGAGGCCTCGCCAGGACCACACGATAGTCTCCACCTCATCGCCGAGTTCTGCCGCAATCTCGTCTCACACCAGCAGGAAGGTGCCCATGCCCAAGAGAACTGACCTGCACTCAATCCTGATCATCGGATCGGGCCCCATCGTCATCGGGCAGGCCTGTGAGTTCGACTATTCCGGCACCCAGGCCTGCAAGGCGCTGCGTGAGGAGGGCTATCGCACCATCCTGGTGAACTCGAACCCAGCCTCCATCATGACCGACCCGGAGGTTGCCGATGCCACCTACATCGAGCCGCTGACCCCGGAAGTCCTGGAGCGCGTCATCGCCAAGGAGCGCCCCGACGCCATCCTCCCCACCATGGGTGGGCAGACCGGACTTAACCTAGCCATGGACCTGGAGCGCATGGGCATCCTGGAAAAGTATAGCGTTGAGCTCATCGGTGCGCGGGCGGAATCCATCGATGTAGCTGAGGATCGCGACATCTTCAAGGCAGCTATGGAAGAGGTCGGGCTAGAGGTGCCACGCTCGCATGCCGTCGGCAGCTTGGCCGAGGCGCGCAGCTACCTCGACGATATTGGGTTGCCCGCCATCGTGCGTCCCTCGTTCACCTTGGGCGGCACCGGTAGCGGCATTGCCTACAACCGTCGCGACTTTGGTGAGATGGTCGAGCGCGGCCTGGACCAGAGCCCGATTCATCGCGTACTCATCGAAGAATCGGTCATCGGCTGGAAAGAGTTCGAGCTCGAGGTGATGCGCGATGCCGATGACAACTATGTGGTCATCTGTTCCATCGAGAACTTCGACCCGATGGGCGTCCACACCGGCGACAGCATCACGGTAGCTCCCGCCCAGACGCTCACCGACAAAGAGTACCAGATCCTCCGCGACCAGGCCCGCATCGTCATGGAGCGCGTGGGTGTGGAGACGGGCGGCTCCAACGTGCAGTTCGCGGTCCACCCCGAGACCGGGCGCACGTTGGTTATCGAGATGAACCCGCGTGTATCGCGCAGCTCTGCCCTAGCCAGCAAGGCGACGGGCTTTCCCATTGCCAAGATCGCGGCCAAACTGGCCGTTGGCTACCGACTCCACGAGCTGCCTAACGACATCACGCGGGAGACGCCGGCATCCTTCGAACCGACACTGGACTATGTCGTGGTCAAGATCCCGCGCTGGAACATGGACAAGTTCCCTCGCGCTAACAAGGCCTTGGGCACGCAGATGAAGTCCGTGGGCGAGGTAATGGCCATTGGACGCACCTTCTTGGAGGCGCTCCAGAAGGGCCTGTACGCTCGTGAGGATCCCCGCGACAGCCTATTCGACGCTGAAGCCGCTGAGGCCCCTCTGGAAGAGATCCGTCACCGGCTTATTGAGAGCACCCCCGAGCGTCCGTTCTATATCGTGGCAGCACTCGATGCCGGCCTAGCGCTGGAAGAGATTGCACGACTCACGGCCATCGACCCGTGGTTCTTACGCCAGATTGCGCGCGCGCGCGACCTACGCGACCAACTGCGCGCGCGCAATCTGGCGGACATCGATGCGCGCTTGATGCGCCAGCTCAAACAGGCCGGAATGGCTGACGCCGTCATTGCGCGTCACCTGGCGGCACCGGCCACCGAGATGGAGGTACGCACTCATCGCCTCCGCTTGGGTGTTCGCCCGGTGTACTCGCGCGTGGATACCTGCGCCGCCGAGTTCCCGGCGCGCACGCCTTACCTCTATAGCACCTACGAATCCATCTGTGAGGCGCAACCCACCGATCGCAACAAGATCGTGGTGCTAGGCAGCGGTCCCAACCGCATCGGACAGGGCATCGAGTTTGACTATTGCTGCGTTCATGCCTCTATGGCGTTCCGTGATCTCGGTTATGAGACGATCATGGTCAACTGCAACCCAGAGACCGTCTCCACCGACTATGACGTGAGCGATCGTCTCTACTTTGAGCCGCTGACCCTCGAGCACATCCTGAACATCTGCGACCTGGAAAAGCCGGTCGGCGTGATCGTTCAGTTCGGCGGGCAGACTCCGCTCAAGCTCGTGCGCAAGCTCCGGGATGCTGGTGTGCCCGTCCTAGGCACAGACGCCGACGCCATCGACCTAGCCGAGGACCGCGAGCGCTTTGGCGAGCTCATGCGCGAGATTGGCCTCCCCATGCCCGAGAGTGGCATCGCCCGCTCGGAAGAAGAGGCCTTTGCCGTGGCAGAGCGGATTGGCTACCCCGTGATCGTGCGGCCCTCTTATGTCCTAGGCGGGCGCGCTATGGCCATCGTCCATAACCCGCAGGAGCTTGACCACTATATCCGGTCCGCCGTCAAGGTCGCTGAGGATACGCCGATCCTGGTAGACCGCTTCCTGAGCGACGCGTTTGAGATGGACGTGGACTGTGTCTCGGACGGAGACCAAGTCCGCATCGCCGCCATCATGGAGCAGATCGAGCTCACGGGCGTGCACTCGGGCGATAGCGCGTGCGTCATCCCGACGGTGATGATCGAAGAAGAGGCCCTGGAGACGGTGCGTGACTACACCCGGCGACTTGCCCGCGCCCTCAAGACAGTGGGCTGCATGAACGTCCAGTACGCCATGCTGGATGGTGTCGTCTATGTCATCGAGGCCAACCCGCGCGCCTCGCGGACCGTACCCTACGTCAGCAAGGCCACCGGCGTGCCCTGGGCCCGGATCGCCTGCCAGGTGATCGCCGGCCGCTCGCTGGAAGAGTTGGACGTCCCTGATGAGCCGCTGCTAGAGGGGCACTTTTGCAAGGAAGTCGTGCTCCCCTTCCAAAAGTTCCCGGAAGAGCCACCTACCCTTGGGCCCGAGATGCGCAGCACAGGAGAGGTGATGGGCATGGATGCCGATTTCGGCATGGCCTACGCCAAGGCGCAGATCGCGGCGGGCAACGCCTTGCCGGTGACCGGCACAGCCTTTCTGAGCGTTAATGACCACGACAAGCAGAATCTGATCCCCATTGCTCAGGAGCTGCGCGATCTAGGCTTCTCGTTGATCGCCACCCAAGGCACCGCGGCCACCCTGCAGGAAGCTGGGCTGGAGGTACAACCGGTGTTCAAGGTCCATGAGGGACGACCTCACTGCGTGGACCACATCATCAACGGCGACATTGACCTGGTCATCGAGACGCCACTCACGGGCATCTCTTATGGCGACGAGCATGTGCTACGCGCCGCTGCCGTAGCCCATGGGGTGCCCATGGTCACCACGCTTTCGGCCGCACGGGCGGCCACGCGAGCCATCGCTGCTCTCAAGCGAGGCAACATGACGGTGCAAAGCCTCCAGGAGCACTGGCACCAACGGAGCATCGTGCCTGAAAGCGGAGCGCACTGATGCTCCCCCGACCGCCCCGGTGGTGCTCCGCGATGCGCTGGGACCCAACATCACACAGCGGCTCCTGAACGCTCGCCGGCAGGAGTGGAACGAGTGCCGCCTCCAGGTTACAGCCCGGTAGCGTGAGCGCTATCTGCCGGTGCACTAGGCCCAGTTCTCAAGACCGCCTTTCTTCTCTCCCCGCACTCTCCCGCAGTACAAGGACGTACGCGGGAGAGTGTTCGCATTGGGAACAGATGATGTAGAGCGCGTACGGCAGCAAGGCGTCGCTACGGCACCACCGCTATGCGCCGCCACAGGCTGTATAGGCCGCCTGCAGCGCCTCCATCCGATCGCCCTTGGGCAGGAACTCGTGCCCTACATAGTACGCATACCCAGTCTCTTCTATCGCGGCGCAGATGCCACGGTAGTTGAGCTCCTGGGTGTCATCCGGGTCGCGTCGGCCGGGGTTCCCCGCCGTGTGAAAATGCCCGATATGCTGGATGGCCTTGCGAATACTGCGAATCACATCGCCTTCCATGATCTGCATGTGATAGATATCGAACAGGAGCTTGACCCGGGGGCTGCCCACCATCTCGCAAAGGGTTACGCCCCAATCCACGTGATCGCACTGGTAGCCGGGATGATCCACCTTGGAATTCAGGAGCTCCATGTTCAAGTTGACGCCCTCGGCCTCCGCATAGGGCGCCACCCGCCGCAGACCCTGGGCACAGGTCACTAGCCCCTCATAGTCGCTCTGGCCGGGGTTGCGGTTGCCAGAAAAGCAGATCAGCCCGCCGATCCCCAGCTCGGCCGCCAGGTCGATGGAAGCGCGTAGCTCCCCCTCGATGCGATCGTGGTTCTCGGCCTTGTTCAGGCCATCGGGCAGCGACTGGTGTCCCACCATGCTAGCCACCGCCAGGCCGTGGCGATGCGCCGTAGCTACCACCGCGTGTACATTCTCATCGGGGCGCATCAGCTCGATAGCGGCGTACCCCATATCCGCTACTTGGGCACAGAACGCGTCTAGCGAGCGCTCCTCCTCCCGCCAAAAGATCGGCAGTACCAGACATTGCTTCACAGCCATGTAGCTCATGCCTCCCTTGCCGTCTCAAACACCACGCCTAGCTTGATGCCCGCCTCCGGATGCCCAGCCACCCTCGGGTAGGCTTCTAGTAACTCGTTCTCGCTGATCACAGGCTGAACGATGAGCTCGCCCGTGAGTCGCCCCTCTGCCAGCCAACGCCAGCAGGTCTCCATGAGCCGCCGCTCGTCCCACCGGGGATAGTCGCGATGCGGCTCGCTGCACGCCCGCGAAAAGACGAGGTTAGGGACATTCATGTGGGCCTCAGCGCCCAAGTCCAAACCGGCGCCGTAAGGCGAGGGAAATGACCCGGCTACGACGGTACCCCCGTAGGCAACCCCGCGCAAACACGCCTGCAGCGCGGCGCGCGCACCGCTGTAATCGATGGCCACGTCCACACCACGGCCGCCGGTGCGTTCCTTGAGCTCCAAGCCTACGTCGCAGGACGTTGGGTCCAGCGTGACGTCCGCTCCAAGCCCCGCTGCTACATCCCGTCGCGCGGCCACGGGATCCACCGCCAGGATGGCTCCCGCTCCGGCCAGCCGCAAGATCTGCACCACCATCAAGCCGATGGCCCCCAGGCCGAACACGGCCACCGCGTCTCCCGCACGGACATGGCCGTCGCGGACGGCGCCCAGCGCGAAATCGGCCGGATCGAGGCACACTGCCGAGCGCCAAGGCATCTTCTCAGGCATCGGCCAGCAGGCCGACGCGAGAGCGGTCACCGTGTCCCGGAAGCCGCTGTACAAGCATACGCGCTGGCCCAGTTCTGGTGCCGTCACATCGTCGCCCCGCTCCACCACCCGCCCCACGATCATGTTGCCCAGGGCGGCCTGGTAGTTGTCCACCTGCTCCTGTCCCTCGGGCAACCCGCGGAACAGACGCAGATCCTCGTCAAAGGGGCCCCGGTCGAACGCGTACCCTTTGAACAGTGCCATCTCGGTGCCATGCTTGGCGGCACCGTACTCGGCGCGGACGCGGACCTGGTCCGACGCCAGCGGGGCGTCCTCATACGCTTGCCACTCGAGACGCTCTCGCCCCACACAGATCAGCTTTCGCGGCATACTTGCCCTCCTACTCCATCCTCAGGCCACGAGGCCCATTGTAGCGCGCAGAGAGCTTGATGCAACCCTCCTGCCCACGAAAAACGGAGCGCATCTCTCGACGCGCCCCATCCCCGATCCTTTCGAACGCCAGAAACTCAGGCCTTGATGCCGCTTAGGATCACGCCCCGGATCATCTGCTTTTGCGCAACAAAGAACACGATGATCATCGGGATCACCATCAACATCGACATCGCCATCATGAGCGGAATCTCGGTAGCATAGAGTCCCTTGAACATGTTGACTCCCAGCGCCAGTGTGAACTTCTCCTGGCTCGTGAGGAAAATCAGCGGCCCGTAAAAGTCGTTCCACACGCCCTGAAAGCTGAACACCGCCACCGTGGCTAGCGCCGGTTTGGATAGCGGCAAGAAGACCTGCCACCAGATGCGGAACCGCGAAGCGCCATCCATAATGGCCGCCTCCTCCAGCTCCAGGGGTACCGTCTTGAA
>CAZTMY010000086.1:0-9111 GCA_964614895.1 uncultured Anaerolineales bacterium | reverse complement strand
CCCACTCATCCGATGTACACACCCACACAGCGAAAGGAGGAGGCCCGGCCGCTCGATGACGTTTTCATTTGATTGGACACGGTCCCATAGAGGAACAGATCGCCACCCCGCGCGGGTTGACAGGGGCGTGGTACGCGGGTAGCCTTGCAGCGAGAGACGAAGCGAGTCGGGCTAGGCGGGAGTTCTCAACGTGAACGGTTCTCCAATGGGCGAGATCTATCTGTCGGACAATCTGGACTTTCTCGAACAAACCCCCGATGCGTCCTATGGCCTCATCTACATCGATCCTCCCTTCAACACGGGCATCGCTCAAAAACGCACACGCATCAAAACCTTACAATCAGCCGACGGAGACCGCATCGGCTTTGGGGCTCGTCGCTACCGCACTACCAAGATAGGTACTATGTCGTTCAATGATGCTTTCGATGACTATCTTGGGTTCCTTCGGCCACGTCTTGAGCATGCCCGCCGAGTGCTCACTCAAAACGGTTCATTATATTTTCACATCGATTATCGCGAGGTGCACTACTGTAAATTACTTCTTGACACTATTTTTGGGCGTCGCTGTTTTTTGAATGAGATTATATGGGCCTATGACTTTGGCGGCAAACCCAAGACCAAGTGGCCCCCGAAGCATGACAACATTCTGGTATACGTAAAGGATCCAGAGAACTACACATTCAATGCCGATGCCATTGAGCGGATCCCATACATGGCACCTGGACTTGTGGGAAACAGTAAAGCCAAGGAGGGCAAGCTTCCAACTGATACGTGGTGGCATACAATTGTACCAACCAATAGCAAAGAACGTACTGGCTATCCAACCCAGAAGCCCATTGGAATACTGCGCAGGATTGTTCTCGCGTCCTCAAATCCAGGGGAGAGGGTGCTCGATTTCTTCGCTGGCAGTGGCACCACAGGAGCCGCTTGCCTAGAGACAGGCCGTCGATTCACCCTCGTCGACAAAAATCCAGATGCGCTCGTCGTGATGGCAAAGCGCTTCGCTTCTGAGACGTGCATCGCGTGGCATGGCTTTGACCCAACGCCATACCAGCAGGAAGCCAAGCAAGATCGCCTATTCATGCCAGTGAATGAGAGGTAGCATAAAACGTGAGCATCATTAGGGATCCCGACGTTCGGATGCTCGCAAGCATCGCTGAGGCCCTGCGTGGCGATTACGTCAACCGCGAGCAAGAGGCGCAATGGGCGGGGAGCCCATTTGACTGGATTAGAAAGACCTCCTCGAGACGAAAGGGCAAAATCGGAGAACAGCTCGTCGCGGGATGGTGCGCGGCGAAGGGATTTAGTGTATCCGCATCTGGTGACTCAGAGGCAGATCGCGTGATTGCGGGGTTCCGCACAGAGATCAAGCTATCGACGCTATGGGGCAACGGTGGGTTCAAGTATCAACAGATCAGAGACCAGGAGTACGATATTGCTATCTGCCTTGGGATAATGCCATTTGATGCTCGTTGCTGGATACTCCCAAAGGAAGTACTGTACGAAAACGTCATAGGCCACACTCCACAACATACGGGAAGGAATGGCTCAGATACATTCTGGATCGCTGTCGAGAATCCCGACCGGCCACCGCGCTGGATGTCACCATATGGGGGTCGCCTGTCAGAAGCTTTCGCTGTATTGCGCCACCTGAAGCAAAGCTCCCCACAGTAGGATACACACGCTTGTTTCACGTGAAACCCCGTTTCGCAATAGGGACTCCCGGGCTGCAGGAGATTGCTCCTTGAACCGCACCGACGATTCGCACTTTAAGCTACGGCCACCTATCTGTGACTATGAAGGCAGCAGCTATCGCACCGACTTCTGGGAGGGCCAGGGGCGTGACTATGAGGACCTGGCCGAACGCTATGCCCTTCGCAATCTCCTGCCCGATGGGGGATCTCGCATCCTCGACATCGGGGCCGGGTTCGGGCGGCTAGCCAATCTGTACGCTGCGTACGATCACGTCGTTCTGCTGGACTATTCCGTGTCGCAGCTCCAGTACGCCCGCAAGCGGCTCGGTGACACTCGCTACACTTACATCGCGGCCGACCTGTATCAGCTTCCCCTAGCCACCAATGCTGTAGATGTGACGGTGATGGTCCGCGTCCTGCACCACATCACCGATGTGCCGCGGGCCCTCAGCCAGATCCATCACGCAACGGCCGGTGACGGCACCTTTGTGCTCGAGTTTGCCAACAAGCGCCACGCTCTCAACATCATCCGCCGTCTGCTAGGCTCCCCCATGAATCCGTTCGATCGCGAGCCCTATGCCTTTGCCAAGCTGCACTACGACTATCACCCCGCCTGGATCCGTCAGCGCCTGCACAACTCGGGTTTCCAGCCACAACGAGAGCGTGCCGTCTCGACCTTCCGCACTGCCATACTCAAGCGCCTGATCCCGGCAGCAACCCTAGCTCGACTGGATGCGGCTCTGCAAGTCATTACGGCCCCTCTGGCCATCGCCCCAAGCCAGTTCGTGCGATCTCGCGTCGTCAAGGAGAGCGCATCCCTATCGGCTGATATCCTCGCTTGCCCGCTGTGCGGGCACCACCCGTTGCACGAGAGCGGTGCCGAAATCCGCTGCCCAGAGTGTCGCACTCGTTGGGCTATTGACCAAGGGGTATACGTTTTCAAGCTCCCGCTGGACGGTTCGCCTTACGCCTAGCTTTGCCAAGATTCCTCGCGCAGCCACAGCTCGCCATTGACGGCCACCCGAGCACCGATTATACTCTCTGGTAACTGCATCACAGGAGGATGCCGCGATGAAACTATCCTGTCTCCAAGAGAACCTTGCCAAGGGGCTCTCGGTAGTTGGCCGAGCCGTGGCCAGCCGGAGCACGCTCCCCGTCCTTTCCAACATCTTGCTCGCCACCGATGCGTCCCAGCTCAAGCTCTCAGCCACGGACCTCGAGATCGGCATCCACTGCTGGGTTGGCGCTGATGTGCAGGAAGAGGGATCCATCACCGTTCCCGCCCGTCTCTTGACCGAGCTAGTCAGCTCACTTCCAGCGGGGCCGATCAACCTTGAGTTGATCACCCGTACCCACACGCTCAATCTCACTTCGCAGCGCTTCGAGGCCAACATCAAGGGCATCGATGCCCAAGAGTTCCCGCTCATCCTGCTGCCCGAGGAAGAGGCCCACATCAAGCTCGAGCCAGAGACCTTGCACGAGATGATTGACCAAGTTGCATTTGCCGCAGCGCAAGACCAGACGAGGCCCGTGCTAACCGGCGTGCTAGCTGAGATGGAGGCTGACAGGCTGACTCTAGCCGCCGCCGACAGCTACCGTCTCTCCGTTCGGTCGCTGGCCATCGAGAATGGCCCAGAGACCAAGATAAGCGTCATTATCCCTGCCCGGGCGCTGCAGGAGCTGCGGCGCATCAGCACCGACGAGCAGAAGCCCATCGATATGCTAGTCGCTCCCAATCGCAGCCAGGTCTTTTTCCACATGCCCAATGTGGACCTGGTCTCGCAGCTCGTAGAGGGGAACTTCCCAGCCTACCGTCAGATCATCCCCACCTCGCACAAGACGACGACGACCATGCAGACGTCAGAACTTCTCAAGGCCGTTCGGACCGCCTTTGTCTTTGCGCGCGACTCGGCCAATATCGTGCGCATCCAGGTGGTGCCTAACGGCGACAACGTCGGACGCGTCATCGTCAGCGCTAGCTCGTCCGAGCACGGGGACAATGTCGTCGAACTCGACGCCACTATCGACGGCGAGCCCATCGAGATCGCCTTCAACGCCCGCTACCTCATCGACGTCCTTAGCGTCATATCCACAGCCCAGGTGAGCTTGGAGACCCGCGATGCCTCCAGTCCCGGCGTGATCCGCCCCGTCGGCGATGGCGGCGGTTTTTTGCACATCATCATGCCGATGCACATAGCGCGCTAGCGCTCGACTGATGCAACTCTCCTACCTGGAGTTGGACCATTTCCGCAACTACACGCGCCTCGAGCTCTCGCTAGAGGCGCGTTGTCATATCTTCTGCGGACGCAATGCCCAGGGCAAAACGAATCTGCTCGAGGCTATCTACTACCTCGTCACGACGAAATCACCCCTCGCATCCTCCGACCGAGAGGTCATCGGCTGGGATGCTCAATCCGAGCCCATTCCGTTCTCGCGCGTTAGAGGGGTCTTTCAGCGAGCCAACGCCTCCGTTGCTATCGAGGCTACCCTTATGCTGGAGGAGACCTCAGACCCCAGCCACACGCCTCGCTTAAGAAAGCAGCTTCGCGTCAATGGCGTCCCGCGTCGCGCCATGGACGCCCTTGGCCAAGTCAATGCCGTTCTCTTTATGCCCCAGGACATGGATCTTGTCAGTGGAGCACCTAGTGTCCGACGGCGCTACATCGACGGCACTCTCTGCCAGATCGACAGCGCATATTGCCGCGCCCTGTCCAAGTACAATCAGGTCGTTAGCCAGCGCAACGCCTTGCTCAAGCGCATCCGAGACCACGAGGCCGGCCCCAATGAGCTCTCCTATTGGGATGAGCAACTCGTCACGCTCGGAGCTCGCGTCCTCGCACGCCGGCACGCCGTCGTACTGGAACTCGATGCGTACGCCTCGGAAGCGCACGCTGACCTCACTGCCCAAGTTGAACACATGTCGCTACACTACAGCTCATCCCTAGAAGAACGTGCGACCGAAGTCTGTGCTATCTCAGATACGCCTCCTGGCGACGCCGTGGCTATCGCTGACCTCTGGCGACGCATATTGCCTGAGATTCGCCGCGAAGAGATAGGGCGTGGAATCACGGTGGTAGGGCCCCATCGCGACGATCTCGTCTTTGCTATTGGAGGCAAAGAGGCCGCGGCCTATGCGTCGCGGGGGCAACAGCGCACCTCCACGCTGGCTCTCAAAATGGCCGAGATGCGTCTGATGACGCGGTCTGCTGGAGAACGCCCCATCCTCTTGCTGGATGACGTGGCCTCCGAGCTGGACAGCGAACGCTGCCAGCATCTTGTCAAAGTCGTGCATGCGTCAGACCAGGTGCTCATCACGACAACACACTTGGACGCTCTGCCGATGAGGCTGCGTGCCAAAGCCCAATCGTGGCGCATCGAGAGAGGGATGGTCACGCCGCTTGCTGACGATGGGTAGAGGAGTTGGGGAGGGGTCTAGAGAGGTCGCTTGCTCGGGATGCCCGGACGCCTAGGGTAGTTGGCGGGCGTGGGAGCGCGTTTCTCGGCGACCACCAAATAGCGATCACCAGCCACATCTGGGAGCTGCACGGGCTTGATGGTCGTCACCTGCCCACCTAGGATAGCAAAGGCGTTGCTGGCCTCATCAACTTCCTTGTGAGCATCCGGTCCCTTTTGAGCCACCATCAAGCCACCGAGGCGCAACAGGGGCAGGCAGTACTCTGCCAAGACGCGCAGCGGGGCCACTGCCCGCGACAATGCTACATCATACTGCGCACGATACCCGGTGGTTTGGCCAAGATCCTCAGCTCGCGCATGCAGAATCTCCACATCACGCAACCCCATGCGTTGTGTCACCCACGCGAGGAACTCGCACTTCTTGCGGGTAGCCTCGATCAGCGTCATCTTGATCTCCGGCAACATGATCTTGAGCACCAAGCCAGGGAACCCAGCGCCAGAGCCGACATCACAAAACCAGAGCCGCCTAGCGCTCCTTCGCAGCGGGACCGTGTCGCCAGGCGATGCTGCCGCCTCGGGAATCACAAGCAGACAACTCATGGCGTCTAGGAAGTGCTTGCGCTGGATCTCCTCGCTACCGGTGATGGCCGTCAGGTTGAAGCGCTGGTTCCATTCCTCCAGTTCTGTCAGATATATCCCAAAGGCCTTCAAATGTGCACTTGTCAGGGAAAGGCCAAGCGCTCGTGCGCCTAGCCGCAGCACTTCCAAGGACATCCCATCCGCTCCAGTCAGGCTACTCGTCAGGGAATATCTTGCCTGGATTCATGATGCCATAAGGATCCAGGGTCGTCTTGATGGATCGCATGATATCCAACGCCGCACCATGTTCCTGACGCATAAAGGGGCGTTTCATCAGTCCAACCCCATGCTCGCCGGTCGCCGTCCCGCCCATCTCGAGCGCACGCCGGATGATCTTGGCGGTAAGATCTTCCCCGAGGGCAAAGGCGTCGGGGTCGCTCCCGTCGACGATGGCTTCCGTGTGCAGGTTGCCGTCGCCAGCGTGCCCAAACGCATAGATGCGCACGCCAGAAGCGCGCACCAACTCGTGCACGTACGCTACCAATTCTCCGAAGCGCGACATGGGAACACAGGCATCGCCACCAATGAGCGTCATGCCGGGATGCGAGCGCTTGATCGATTCACGCGCCTCACGACGGGCCCGCCACAATGCCTCTCGTGCCTCGGTGTGTTCGGCCATGTCGAAACGTATGGCACCGCACTCCTCACAGATCTCACGCAGATAGTCGACCTCCTCGTACATCCCGTCATTGCTGCCGTGGAACTCGACGAACAACGTCGGGACATTCGGCAAGCTGAGGCCCTGTTGCTCATTAGTGATGCGCATAGTCTCTGCGTCGAGTATCTCGATGGCAGCGGGGTCGAGCCCGCACCGCAACGTCTCGTAGACGGCGTTCGTCGCACCTTGCAGGCTGGGGAACGAGCTCGTGACGCACATGACACGTTCTGGCAGCCCGACAACACGCATGGTCACCTCCGTGACCACGCCTAGCGTGCCCTCCGAGCCAACAAACAGATCCACGAGGTCATATCCGCTACTCGTCTTGGTGGCATGGCTACCCACGCGGATCACTTGACCACCCGCCAAGACGACCTCCAGGCCCAGGACATAATCGCGTGTCACCCCATATTTGACGGCACGCATCCCACTGGAATTGTTACTCACCATGCCGCCGATGGTTGCGACCTCCGAACTGCCGGGCGCTGGCGGGAAGAACATGCCCAGCCGGCCCAGCTCCTTGTTCAGATCAGCGTACACAACGCCTGGTTGAACAACTACCTGGAGATCGCGCTCGCGAATATCAAGGACGCGGTTCATACGGTACATAGCCAGAAGCAGGCCGCCGTGAATGGGAACAGGGTTCCCCTCTAGGCTGGATCCCGCACTCCACGGCACCACTGGCACGCGTCGCTCTTGCGCCCACGCCAGCAAGGCAGAGACTTGCTCCGTGGTAGTGGGCCACACAATGACGTCCGCCCGCCCCGGCGGGCTGTGCGATTCGTCGATACTGTGCGCGTCCAGATCGGCAGACCGCGTGGAGACATTGGTTGGCCCAACGATCGCCTCCAGCGCGCGAGTGTCCATCTCTCGTATCACAAAGCTCCTTTGTGCCGCAGCAACTCCCATCACGCCTCCCTGGCCATCACGTCGTCACTGTCCACCTCCTCGGCAGGTGGCAGCAGGACGTCGCGAGGCTTGCTTGATCCGGTAGGCGGCCCAATCACGCCACGCTCATCCATGGCATCCACGATCCGGGCCGCTCGCGTATAGCCAATGCGGAAATGACGTTGCAGCATGGAAACGGACGCCCGCTGCTCTCGCCGAACCAGATCAATGGCCTCATCAAGCAACTCGTCCGTCTCTCCAGCTTTGTCACCGAGATCCTGCTCAGGATCAACCCACAACCTGGGCTGCACCATGCGATCCAATGCATCCCAGCGCACACTGTCAGGTACATCCGCCGGTGACCAGGCAAGCGTTTCGGCTTGCGCGCGCCACCATTGGATGATGCGACGCAACTCATCATCGGATACCCAAGCTCCCTGCATGCGCACCAAACGCAGGTTGTCGGGCGCCATGTACAAACCATCACCGCGACCCAGCAGCGTCTCAGCGCCGGGAGAGTCCAGAATCACCCGCGAATCCATTTGCGAGGCCACGGCAAAGGCAATGCGGGCCGGCAAGTTCGCCTTGATGAGCCCTGTTACCACATCTACCGACGGACGCTGGGTCGCCACGATGAGGTGAATGCCGGTCGCGCGCGCTAGCTGCGCCAGCCGACAGATACTATCCTCCACCGCATCCGCGCTCACGAGCATGAGGTCCGCCAACTCGTCGATTAACACCACCATGTGCGGAAGCTGTTCGCCAGGTGAGCTGCGAACGATGTCGTTGAAAGCCTGGATATTTCGGGCGCCCAGCTTGGCCAGCAACCGGTAGCGCCGGTCCATCTCGTTCAGCACCCACTGCAACACCCCCACAGCCCGTTCCATATCCACAATAACCGGAGCGGCGAGATGCGGAATGCCGCCAAACGCCGACAGCTCCACGCGCTTGGGATCGATCATGATCATGCGAAGCTGCCTTGGCGTGTTCTGACAGAGCAGGGATGCAATGATGGAGCTCAGGCAGACCGATTTGCCAGATCCGGTTGCACCCGCCACCAACAGGTGCGGCAAACTGCGCAGGTCGTCAACCACAGGGTGCCCCGCGACGTCGCGACCCAGCGCCAGCCGCAACGTGCCCGGAAGGCGCTGGAACGGCGTCGACTCCATCACTCCACGGAGGCCCACCACCGCGGGGTGAGCGTTTGGGACCTCCAGCCCCACGACGCCTCGTCCTGGCACGGGGGCCTCGATACGTACGGGTGCCGCAGCTAATGCCAGGGCTAGATCGTTCGCCAGGGCTGCGATGCGGCTGACCTTGACCTTGGTGCGCTGAACGCTGCCGCTGCGGTCACGCTTCTCCAGGTAGCCAGGTTCCAGCCCGAACTGAGTCACAACCGGTCCGGGACTCACCTCCACCACAGTTACCGGCACGCCAAGGCTACGACACGTATCCTCGATGATCTTCGCTCGCGATCTCAAATCCGCGACACTAACCGAGACCTGTGGTTTCGTGTCCAGCATCTGATCCAATCTGGGAAGCTCCCAGGGCAGATCTGGGTTGCCCCCAGCGACAGCGTCCTCCTCATCGACGGCCCTCGAGGGTATGGCACTAGGCGCAGGCATATGCGTTGGCCGCTCGTCCTCTGCTACGTTGGCCCGAGTCGACCCGGCGCCCGCATCGCCCCCTGCCAGGGAAGGCATCGGGGTGGCCGCCCAACGAAAGCGCGCGATCCTGTCCAGTCCAGCCTGCGCAACGCGGGCAATCGCTGTGACCACAGCCCTCGTTGCGCGCCACCCCTTCGCCAGAACGCCCCCC
>CAZTMY010000085.1:0-9115 GCA_964614895.1 uncultured Anaerolineales bacterium | reverse complement strand
CCTCGCAGGGCAGCCCAACGTGGGCAAGAGTACCGTGTTCAACATGCTGACGGGGCTCAACCAGCATGTTGGGAATTGGCCCGGCAAGACCGTCGAGCGCCGCACAGGCGAACTGGTCCATGACGGCCTCGCGATTCACCTGGTTGATCTCCCCGGCACCTATTCCCTCACGGCAGCCTCACCTGAGGAAACCATCGCGCGCGACTATATCATACGCGAGCGCCCCGACGTCGTCATGGTGGTGATCAACGCCGCCAGCCTGGAACGCAACCTCTATCTGGTAGCTGAGCTGCTAGCTCTACCGGCCCCACTAGTGCTTGGCCTCAACATGATGGACGTAGCCCACCAGGAGGGCTTTGACATCGACACGGAAGTCCTGTCAGCCGCTCTGGGACTACCAGTCATCCCGATGATCGCTAGCCGCAACCTCGGTGTGCACGAACTGATCGACACGGCCGTCAAGGTCGCTCGGGACGGCCCTGTGGTTGAGCCCAATCGTCCAGAGATCCGGGAAGATCACCGCGAGGTCCTTGAAGCGATCCGAGACCTCATACACGACCGGGTGCCCGACCCATATCCCGAAAGCTGGGTGGCTCTCAAGCTACTGGAGGGCGACCAGCAGGTAACGGGCATGATCCGCGATGTGCTCGATCCCGAGAGCCGGCGTCACTTGGAAGAGATCCTGCTACGTCACGAGGATGCGATCATCGCGGTGGCAGGCGGGCGCTACGCTTGGATCCGCCGCATGACAAAAGCGGCGCTACGCCGCCCGCGGGCAGGCCGCATCACATTGACGCACCGGATTGACAACGTGGCAACACATCCCTTTTGGGGATTGGTCGTGCTGGGCGCCGTGCTGGCGCTGGTCTTTGGCTTGACCTACTCTGTAGGAGGCCCTCTTCAAGAGCTCTTGGAACAGTTCGTGATCTCTCCTTTGATCGGGCTCGCCGATACGTGGCTGGCCGATGCACCTCCTTGGGTGTTGGGTCTGGTGAGCAACGGGATCATCGGTGGCGTAGGCACTGTGCTCACCTTCCTGCCCATCCTGACGCTCTTCTTCCTTACCATGGGCATCCTCGAGGACACAGGCTATATGGCCCGAGCGGCCTATGTGATGGATCGCTTCATGCATGCCATTGGGCTACATGGCAAGAGCTTCCTGCCGCTCTTTTTGGGATTTGGATGCAATGTGCCAGCCATCATGGGAGCACGCGTCATTGAGTCACAGCGCGGGCGCCTGCTGACCATCATGCTAGTCCCGTTGGTGCCCTGTGCCGCACGACTGGGCATTGTGGCCATCCTGACGCCGGTGTTCTTTCCCGAACACGCAACGACCATGGCGTGGGCGCTGACGGCGCTTCCCCTCTTGGTGCTGGCCTTGGGCGGTTGGCTTGCCCATCGCCTCCTTTTCAAGGGAGAGCAAGCCGCGTTCATCATGGAGCTCCCACTCTACCACATCCCCAACTGGCGTACCATCGGGATCTCGGTATGGGAGCGCGTGTGGGCATTCCTACAGAAGGCAGCCACGGTAATCCTGGCCGCCTCAGCTCTGGTATGGCTGCTGGCAACGGTCCCGACGGGAGACATTGAGACCAGCCTGCTGGCAAGCATCGGGCACTTCCTGGAACCCGTGGGCGCACTGATGGGGCTTGGCTGGCGCGCTCTAGTAGCATTGCTAGCTAGCTTTGTGGCCAAGGAAAACTCGATCGCCGTGCTAGGCATCCTCTATGGTGGCGGCGAGGCTGGGGCCTCCCTGAGCGAAGCTCTGCCCTCCGCGATCTCGCCCGCCGCGGGGCTAGCCTTCCTGGTCGTTCAGATGCTCTTTATCCCCTGCGTTTCCACCGTGGCAGCCATGCTCCAGGAGACGGCATCCTGGAAGTGGACCCTCCTCAACCTACTGCTCCTCGCAGTGATCTCGCTAGTAGGTGGCGTGATGGCGTACCAGCTAGGTTCTGTGTTTCTGTCCTAGGCACACCAGTTGCCGCGTTGCTCGCCCAATCCTCCACGGGTATACTGATGCCGCCTCGGCGCTTGCGTTGATCAACAGAGCGGAGGAGGGGACTTGGGGGCGGGCCAGCATATCGACGACCGCTATGAGCTAGAGGAGCAACTTGTCGCAGAGGGCTCGCTGGCTATCTACCGCGCCTTGGACGAGCATACGGGCGAGCAGGTAGAACTCCATGTGTACACCACCAACGCGTCCTGGCGAGACGACCCCCGGCTTGATCCCCGGCTTTGTGTGACCGAGCTCTCCAAGCTTCTCTCAGACCTCTCAGCCCCACACCTGCATCCCCCGCGCGAGTATCTCGACCTTGCGGACGGCCATGTCGCCATCGTGTATCCCTGGATAGATGGGCAGCGCCTGGACCAGCGCCTGGCTGCTAGTCCCCTGACACCGGATGAGACGCTGCGGTTGGGGATCGACCTGTGCCAGGCGCTCCACGCATTGCACGGACGAGGCATTGTGCATCGAGACGTCAAGCCACGGAATGTGATCCTCACGGCCACAGGTGCCGTGCTAGGCGGCATGGAGTGGGCGCAAACGCCTGGTGACCTGCGCGTCAGTGGCCCGCCTAGAGGTCATCCGGGCAGCCAAGCCTACATGTCTCCGGAGCAAGCTGACACCAGCAAGCCATTAGATGGGCGTTCGGATCTGTACAGCGTTGGGATAGTGCTGCTGGAGGCCCTAGACGGGTCATTGAGTCCCTCCACTCTCGCCGGCGCATACGCAGACAAGCTGCGGGGATATGGTCCCCTCGGACGCATCCTCACTCGAACTCTGCAGCGCGATCCTTCCAAACGCTACCAGACGGCACTCGATCTCCAGACGGACCTAGAGGCACTGGCCAAGGGGACCGTGGGCACTCGCGTCAGATTACTGGTGCGCCAGCGGCCTGTCGCAGCTTGGGCGACAGGTAGCCTGGCGGCGCTCACCTTGCTCTGGACGCTGGTAGGCTCCAGCGGGCCAAGCCCTGGCCAAGGTGCCGGTGTAAGCAATGCCCCCATCGCATGGGTGGTCGCTGCGACATCGGAGCCATCGCTGCAGGAGGCGACGATCTACACGCGCGCCACACGGGGTGAGGCAATCGCCGCGCGAGAGGACGTGTCGAGCGAGAGCACAGTGCCCGAGCTGGGAGTGGGCCAGTTCGTACAGCGCACGTTCCAGATAGAGGGTGAAGTGCATCGCGCTTCGATACGCGTGGCTGGGGGACGCAGCTATATGATCGCGACCGCCAACCTAGCACCTGGCGTGGACACGTGCCTGGACGTCACCTACAACGGTCAGCACGCCACAAACGATGATGCTTGGCCTGGCACATTGGCATCACGCGTTTTTGTGGCACCGGCGCAGGACACGACTCTGTGGGTGGAGGTGGCAAACCGAGGCACCAGCGGTGACAATGCCACATACGAACTGCTCGTCGTGGAGGCCGAGCCAACCGCCACGCCGACGATCACGCCCTCTGCCACGCTAACGCCGCAAGCGGACATAACTATGACGCCACGCCCTACCTACACACCTCGGCGCACCACCACCCGATCTTCCCGAGCCACTCGCACCCCCCGTCCGACCAGCACCCGTCGGCCAACTCGGACGCCACGTCCAACTACCTCGCCCACGCCCAGCATGACACCGATGCCTTCACCTACATGGCGACCCACGGCGACGGCTACGCCACCACGTACCGTGCTGCCTGTAAAGACTGCGACGACGCCCGTCTGGTAGTTGCCCCTCACGAGCGTGGAAGCGCTGAGCGATCCGGAGCATTTCCTCTTGCCGATCTGCCGCTTTACTCGTCGCCCTCTTCTCGCGTCTGGTCCAGGAGCTCCGTCAAGCGCAACTCGGCCGCCCGGAGTTGCTCCTCACAATGCGCAGCCAAACGAACGCCCTCCTCATAGAGCGCCAAAGACTCTTCGAGGGATCTGTCACCGGCCTCTAGGGCCTCGATCACCTCGTCTAGTCGAGCATACGCCTCTTCAAAGGACAGCGACTCGATCTCTTCCTTCATCTCAGCTCCCACTGTTAGCTGCGTCATCTGCGCTAGGCTCTAGCGCGATCCCGGAGATTTCGGCTTGGAGACGGCCATCGTGCAGGTGAACATCCACACGCTGGCCGATGGCCGCCTCTGACGCGCGCGCCAAGGGACGCCCCGTGACAGCATCCTCAACCACGGCATAGCCTCGCTTGAGGATCAGAGACGGATCTAACGCCCCAAGCCGTGCACGCGTCCCGTCAAACTCCGCGCGGATGACACCCAAACGATGAAACGTTGCTCTCTTCAGGTTACGACTGACATCATCGAGCTGTTGCCACATCTCGTTGATCCGTCTCTGTGGCGTCTGCAGGTCAAGGCGTCGTTGTATGCGGCTCAGCTCCGATTGACGTTCATCCAGTCTCGCCCCGATCATCGCTCGCATCCATTGGCGCTTTTCCAGGATCTGCTCAAGCAGCGTGCTGGCCTCTGGCACGACCGCCGCGGCGGCGGCTGACGGAGTTGGGGTACGGAGGTCCGCGGCCAGGTCCGCGATCGTGTAGTCCGTCTCGTGCCCAATGCCCGTCACAACGGGCACAGGAGCACGAACAATGGTGCGAGCGAGCGACTCGTCATTAAAACTCCACAGATCTTCCATAGAACCTCCGCCGCGTGCCAACACAATGACGTCAATGCCTGGCTCGGTATAGAGCCGCTCCAGCGCCCGGCAGAGGGCAGCAGGGGCCTCCATACCTTGAACGAGGCTGGGCGAAAGCACGACCTCAACGACGGGGAAACGCTCGTTCAACACGTTCAAGATATCCCGCAGAGCGGCACCTGTGGGTGAGGTAACCACCCCAATGCGCTGAGGCCACGGTGGGAGCGCGCGCTTGCGGGAGGGATCAAACAGGCCTTCCCGTTCCAGCCGATCCCTCAGCGCCAGGAACCTCTCCCAAAGGACCCCAACGCCAGCATGTTGTAGCAACGTCACGTAGAACTGGTATTTACCCCCGCGCTCATACACTGAAACCGAGCCAAAGCCCTGTACCCAGTCGCCGACGCTGGGCTCAAAACTGAGGCGTGCAGCCGCACCGCGCCACATAACACAGGGGATCTCGGAATTATCATCCTTCAAGGTAAAGTAGCAGTGTCCAGAGCTCGCACGCGTCCAGTTAGAAAGCTCGCCCGCAATCCAGAGGTCTCCCAAGGCTGGTGTGCTGTCGAGCAGTTCCTTGATGTAGCGCGTCACTTGAGTAACGGTCCAGAAGTCCATATGTCCCTATTCGGCATGCAGAGACCGACACCATGCACAGCAATCCCAGTCTAGCGGCTAGCCACCAAATGCACTAGTCCCCAACGTCCGTTCACGAGCCACTCCGGATCGACGCTCGCGACCCGCTCGGCCATGCCATCGGGCAGCCCTACCACCAGCTCAGCCTTGATAGTACGGAGAACGGCAAATGGGACTTTTAGGTAGGATGTGATCTCCCTCAGATCGTCCGTAGGAGACCAGTGGCGATCGTCCAGCAGGCGACGGTAGTTAGCGTCCCCCTTGAACAGCACCAGGTCCGCACGCGAAAGCGCCTCTACAAGATCCGACGGCAGGTGCCGAAAACCACGGTGGCTGGTCCAGAAAGGGCTGGTGAGAACGCGTAGGTGCCCGCTATGGAACCAAGCCGTCAGTCGGGCGCCAAGGTGCATCAGCGCTGGCACTGAGGACTCACGCAAGGCTTTGAGAGTGTGTAGCAGATCCGCCGGCATAGCGTCGGACACAAAGAAGGGATGCGGTTTCAAATGAAGCGACGCCCGCTCGATGTATTCATTGTCGAGCAACCACTGGACCAGCGTGAGGTCCGCTAGAAGCTCTGGCCCAGCATTATCGCATACAATGTGTAACGTGCGCGTCTCGGAGAGCGCGAGTAGTCGCGCCAGCGAAGGCGTATGATCCACCAGTAGGTGACCGTCGGCCATGCCTCTCCCCACCAGAGAGTCGTCAAGGCCATTATTGCTCAGATCGACCTGGTTCCCCCATAGCGACCGCAAAAGCAATCCCCGAAGGACATCGCTGCGATCGCGACTGGCCGAGGGAGCAGCACGGACAACCTCGAGGCCTCGAGCCAAGGCCTCCGCCTTGGCCGAGGCAAAGGGATCGCGGCGGTGCCAGGGCCCTGGCTCAAAGTAGCGAACAGCCTCCAAGAGTCGCCGGTAGAAGAGGCTCTCCGCCAAATACCAAGGTAGAGCAAGCCATGTGCGTCCTCGCCATGGCAGCCAAGCCTGGTACCACCGTGCGGCGCCGTCACCGTCACGAGATGGTGGACGCACAGGCAATCCGACAAGCTCGCGCCGAAGGCTCGTCAGTCGTGCCTGGATATCGTGTGGGTAGGCATTGGTAGCCAGCACCTGGTCGATAATACGTGGCTTGCGCTCCATAATCGTTCTCTGGGCAAACGACCCGGGCTCTGACGTCATGATGGGCGGAGGTAATCCTGCCACTCGGAGCTCCTTCCAAAGCCAGCCAGCTGCCATTATAAGGGGACAACATGGGAAACCAAAGCGGAAAGGGCATCCCAGGCCACCCTTGTCCAATCATACCAGAACGTCACCGAGGAGCAGGGCCTCCTCCTTTGGCGGCGGGGTGTCCACATCGCATGATTGGGCAGCAACGTAGTCAAGACATCCTCGCTCCAACCCCCCTGGGAGTTAGGGAGATCAAAGATGGCAGGGATGCCCGCTCCCAGATCCTGACGCAAGTCAACGGATCGATGTGGCCATAGAGACGTTACAGATGGCAGACCACTGTCGCGCGCATCGTCGATGAGACGAGCTGACGCTCGGAAGAGGCACAGGGCCTATCCCACGCCGCACGCGCTGAGCCTCGCTATCCGGCGGCGTGATCGACGCGAGCACATTCAGGATCTGTCCCTTGTCGGCCCGCGAGACCTTGCGGTAACGACCTAGCTACGCGTGCGGCACCCTCCAACGTTCTTCCAGGTCCAACCTCCCCTTGGCCACGGCGTCCTCCCGGTGACGTTCTAGATGAAAGAGCATGGGCCCAGCTCTCTAGTGTGGTGGAGAAGGAGGTTAGACAGACACCCGTCTGCTTTCCTAGCAGGCAGGTAGTGACGCAAGCATACGAAGGGAGGGTTGACGGGTGTGTCTACTAACCCATCAGCACACTTTTTAACGTAGACACTGAAGCATCTATAGGTTGACGTTCGCGTCTCGGCAATCCTATAATGAATCGTCAGGTGTTGGTGTCTTGACGTTCCTTGTTGCCAGAAGGATGGCCGGAGAGGAACGATCCGAACGGCAGGAGCGGCCATCATCAAACGCGGAGACCAAGCTCCAGCGTGAGGTGCCTGAATCAAAGTCATCAAGATTACCAGCAAAGAGGTCGATATCTGCAAGGAGAGCGCTCCAGAACTACGACGTGGTGGACGTGACGGTCTGACGAGGGAAGAGATGACCGACATCGCCGTCCTTGCGACGTCTTTATCCCAAGCGAGGATCGAATACAACATCCACGCCCAAGCTGGCACCGTGATCGAGGAAACGGGTGCATCCGACATGCGGGACATGGCCCCCGTGATGCGCGAGTTGATGCGTTGGCTATCTTGCCGCGCCGATGGCAGTCTTGCCAATCGCATGGTGCGCAAGACGTCGGGCACACAATTACGGCAAGAACCGACTGTGACCCCATGACATAGAATCGGCGACACTATGGGCCAAGCCGACAGGCAGCAGCCGTCAGAGAGAGAACAGACGCCACACCCAGCGCACGTTGCTTTGCGCGGCTTGCTGTTGGCGGCCCTCGTGCTCGTAGCCTGGGTTATTATCCTTGCGCTAGACGGTTCCCCCGATCGCCTGACCGTTACCGAAGGCGAACCATCCCCTCGCGACGTCAAGGCCCCCCATTACGTCACCTATATCAGCGATGTCAAGACACGCCAAGCTCGGCTTGAGGCCGCGGAGCTAGTAGAAGACGTCTACGTCGGGCCTGACAGCCAGCTCGTTGAAGCGCAGCTCGCACGCTTGGATCAGCTGATTGCGTTCATCACCGCCCTTCGCCATGACGAGTTCCAGGAGCTGAATGCCAAGCGTGCCATGCTATCGAAAATTCCCGATCTAGGCTTATCCAGCGCGGATTTGCAGCTGATAGTCACCGCCTCTGAGGACGAATGGATAAAGGTCGCCTCCGAGAGCCGTCGGGTCCTCGAGACCGTGCTCCGAGATCAGATCAGACCCAACGAGATCGCCCAAGCCAAGCAACGTGTCGCTCGACTGACGACTCTGTCTCTAGGCGCAGACCTGCGTCGCGTCAGCATAGACCTTGCCCAGAGTCTGGTAGTCGCCAACACGTTCCTCGACCCTGAGATGACCGCGGCCAATCGGCAAGCTGCCCAAGAAGCCGTTGAACCCGTCACTTGCAGCATCCGCGCGGGCGAGGCTATCCTGCGCGAGGGTGAGATCGTTACCCCACTGGCCATCGAGCAACTGCGTGTCCTTTCGCTCCTACAGCAACGTCCAACCCTTGAAGACCAGCTCACCATCGTGCTGTTCTCACTGATACTCGTTGTGACGCTGGGGTTCTATACGGCGCGCACTCAGCCGTTGGTTATCAATCGGACCAAACGCGAGTTGCTGCTGGTAGTCCTACTAGTGAGCGTTGCGGCAGCAGCTAGAGTCATTGTGCCAGCCAAGGGGATAGCTCCATATCTCTTCCCAGCGGCTACTGCGTCCATGCTTGTAGTGCTCCTGCTCGATCTCCAGCTGGCGATGGTCGTCTCAGCAGTGGTAGCTGCTCTAGTGGGATTCACCGCCTCACGCTCCTTCGAGGTAACCATCTATGTCCTGGTTGGCTCGATCATCGGCGCGCTCTCCCTGTGGCGTCTCGATCAGCTCGGGTCGTTCCTACGTGCCATGGCCTACTTGGCGCTAGCCAACTTGGTGGTCGTGCTGGCCTTTGAACTCTCCGCAGGGGCTGCCGATACGACCCATCTCCTGATGCCAATCGCTGCTGCAGTTACCAACGCTCTTCTCTCGACGAGCCTTGCGTTTGTGGCGTTTGCCTTTGTTGGGCGCGTCTTTGGTATCACTACGTCGCTCCAGCTCCTGGATCTCGCTCGCCCCACGCATCCCTT
>CAZTMY010000084.1:0-9175 GCA_964614895.1 uncultured Anaerolineales bacterium | reverse complement strand
TCGTCTCCTCAAAGCATTAGGGGTATCATGCTGGTGGCACGGGTGTGTGCTTGTGCGGGCCGCCACGTGGCAGCGTTGCCCGGGAACCCTCGACCGATCCGATAGAGCTTCATGATAGCGCATCAGGGCATGGCGGGCAAAGACGGACTGTGGCCCCAATCCGTGCAACAGCTCGCGCAATAGGGTCGTGGCGTTGGTGGAAGAGAACCAACCGTGCCGTCCATTGCTGGCGATTTGTCCACAGTGGCCGGGCCACGTACTCCTTGTGCATATGGGCATGTCACGAGGAAGTCTGCTTGGGATCAACGAGCTCCCATGCCCGCTCGATCTTGTCCGAGCACGCGAACAGGGAGGCATCACCCTGGGGCGTGTCCGGCGAGAGACGTTCGTAGATATCGGACGGGCAGCGTTCGCAAATCGAAAGACGAGGGGGTTATGGGGCCTCTCTTTGACATAGCGATCGGTGCAGCAAGCGTCGCCTTGCGCAAGGGCTCCCGCAAAATCCGACTGGGGTCCCGAGCGCTCGCTCAGTCATGCCCGAGCAGTTTTTCTACGATAGTCCACTGCCAGTTGGCAATGTGGTGCTAAAGCTGGGGAGGCCCAAGTCTCTTGAATGACGGAGCAGGCACCGAGGCTACAGAGATCAGGCATGCAAGGCCACGGCGTATCGCTCCAGCTCTTCGATGGCTGACGGCTTTGGGGGAGGGCAGGGCGGGGGCGGCGTCTCGGTGAGGAGCGCTTGGAGAGTATCCCGGTAGACGTCAGAGGCAATGATGTTGGTAACCGGGGCGACGTGAGCGTCGCACACGTCGCTGGCTGCCACGTCACGCGATATCGATCTGATCTCAGCCAACTCGTTTGCGTCGAGATCCACGGGCAGGAGGACGGGATCGTAGTAGCCCTGTTTGCGCCAGATCAGTAAGCGTTGCTCAAGCGTCCACTCGTCGTTCAGGTAGGCTATCTCGACTCGCCAGCCAGATCCCAGTCGCTCCCCAAGGTTAGCCTGCGCCTGGCGTTGTGATACCGATAATGGTAAGGGGGCATGCTGACGATAGGCACGGCGCACCTGGCAATAGGCGGCTGGCGCCTTGAGCCAATGGCGAGACAAGGCGGGCGGAAGATCACCCCGCGCCTGAAGGCGCGCGATAGCCACTGGGCTATAGCTGGGTGGCGGGCCAGGTGCCACCAAGATGGCCAAGCGCTGTTCAGAGGATGGTCTCGTGTTGGTTGGGGGAAGCAAGGGAGTGGCGTCTGGCGGGCGTAGGATCTGTTTGGCGCGCACTGCATAGGTCACTATGGCCCCTGTGCTATACACAAACGCCGCCACCAATGCCGTGGCGATGTTCTCGGCTCCAAGCCATATGACCAACGCGAGTCCCGCTAGCGCGGCAAGCCCTACGTTAGACCGCGTCCTCGCGATACGCTCTTCGGGGGCAGAAAGCCAAGCGACCAAGTTCCAGCCAAGCGCTACTCCAGCTGTGAGCAAGGCCACACGGTTCCACATGCGAGTGTGCTATCTGGCGCTGCGCGACGATAGCAAGAAGGACATGGCAACGCACACGAGTCCCGCGATGACCATCCGGATGCCAGAGCGGAGGATGCCGTCACGCCCGACCTTGGCCAGAAAAACGCCTAGCCCGAAAAGCAAGCCCAAAGCTATGATTAGGGAAGAGATGTAAGCTTGCTGAATGCTGATCAAACGTCCTGAGAGCATAAACGGAATCAGAACCACAAATCCCGAGAGCAGTGGTGAAAGGCCATCTATGGCTGAAACGACCCAGACGGCGAACCTTGAGGCTCTAGCTTGCTCGGTGAGATGCATGTCACGTAGCATCGCATGTTCCAGCTCTTGGAGCTGATGGCGGCGCTCGGCACGCTCAGACACGTATGCGCCCCAGCCCCCCGAGACGCCCATGGCCATGCATGTGGCGAGACCCGTGGTAAGCACTATGCGAGGATTGAGAAGGCCTCCGACGTACGAGCCGATGATCACTCCCACCATCGTGAGAATGCCATCAAAGGAGTTGTTGGCGAAGCAACGACGCGCGATGCCATCTACCCCGGTTAGACGCCGGTAGTGGCCCAGCTTGTCCATTTGTAGCGAAAAGATCGACATTTTAGCTGTATGCTCTCTCTCACACGTGATGCGAACCCCAGCAAAGACGGAACTCCCATGCGCGGCATTTGCGCCGTCAGCATGGCCAGAAAGTGGTGTGCGGACATACCGTCTGCTGGGGAAAGTCGCGAGAGAGCATAGCGTGGGGACCATAGCGCATGATGTGCGCTGCCAACCAACGCCCTATAGGGCCACGTTGGTCGGCGGGGGTACTCGGAGGTTCGGCCGATTCTGGCTCAAACATGATAACTCAGCGACTCCTTGATAATATGACAATCATAGTATAGCACAGCCGGTGCCCCAGTGCAACTCACTAGATCGCGCGTTTAGGCGGTGGCTTCAGAATCCCGGACGCAGCGACCAGATCAAGCATCTCCATGGTAATGGCGTGTTGTCGAGCGCTGTGGTATATCTGCGTCAGTTCCTCGATCAGCTCCGAGAGGTTATTTGTGGCACGCTCCATGGCAAAGAAGCGGCTAGCATGTTCCGTTGCTGCCGATTCCACCATCAGTCGGTAGAGTCGTACGCGAGTCCACTCTTCCAGCGCTTTTATCCTCATCGACATGGGGTCTCCCTCGATGATGGGGCTCTGGTCAATCTCTCTCGCTTCGGGAAGCAGCGAGGGCGTAATGGGGAGCCAGCGGACTATGTCGGCGCGCACGGCCATGCCTCCACGATAGGGCGCATAGACAAGGTCGATGGCGTCCACCATGCCGCTGGTCATCAGCTTCTCAAGGGCTCCCGCCAGGGCTCTGACGGCCCGGTAGCTAATCACGTGCGTCATGGGCATGCGCTGCCCTATAAGAGGGGTGATTCCTCGTGCAAGGAAATACTTTTCTGCCCGTCCGCCCAGTGTGATCAGCAGCGGCGCGTTGCTGCCAGCTCGTTGCGCCAAGTATGTGTCGGCCCGCTCGAGAACGATGTCGTTGTAGGACCCGCACAGACCGCGATCCGAGGCTACTACCACTAGGGCGGTTCTGGTGGCGCTGGTACCCTCAGGCACGACGCGCGGGAGCAGTCCGGAGGCTGGCATCGATGTGGGGAGCAACGCTGACAGCACGGCCCCCAAGTCGTCCGCGTAGCTCTGTGTGGCCTCGAGGCGGGTCCGAGCCTGACGCCACGTGCTGGCCGCGATGGTCCTAAGCGCCGAGATGATCGGTTTGACGCTCTGGATGTTGTGAAGGTGATCCTTGATCTGTTCTAGATCTTCCATGCTATTCTGAGCGATCTGCGAACTCGCGGACGAGCTGCAGCATGTCCTGTTCGAGCTCTGCCGTCAGATCTTGTTTTTCGTCGATGCTACGGATGACTGCTGGGTGTTCACGCTGGGCATAGTCCCACAGAGCTTCTTCAAAGCTGGCAACCTGATTGGTGGGCAGACGGTCGAGAAAGCCGCGGTTGGCCGCAAAGAACGCTAGGACCTGGCGAGCTAGGGGCAGCGGCTTGTGGGCTGGCTGTTTGAGCACCTCGCGCAACCGCTCGCCGCGCACGATCTGCTCTTGGGTGGTGGGATCGATCTCGCTGCCAAAGCGCGCAAAGTGTGCAACTTCTTGGTATTGGGCAAGAGCCAGCTTCACTTGGGAGCTTACTCGGCGCATGATGGGCGCCTGCGCTGCGCCCCCTACGCGTGAGACAGACTGCCCAACATCCACTGCTGGCTTGATATCCTGGTTGAACAGGTCGGAATCCAGATAGATTTGACCGTCGGTGATAGAGATGAGATTGGTGGGTATGTAAGCCTGGATGTTCCCGCGGTGCGTCTCGATGATGGGCAGCGCTGTTATACTGCCTCCACCGAGCTCGTCGCTGAGATGAGCAGCACGCTCGAGCAGGCGGGCATGGAGGTAAAAGATGTCTCCTGGGTAGGCTTCGCGTCCTGGCGGTCGGCGCAGCAGAAGCGAGAGCTCCCTGTAGGCATCGGCGTGCTTGGTGAGGTCGTCATACACGATGAGGACGTCTTGGCCATGGTCAGAAAAGCTTTCGGCGATGGTGCATCCTGTGTATGGAGCTAGGTAGAGCAGGGCTGGTGGGTTGTCCGGCGCCGCCATGACCATGATGGTATGCTTGAGGGCATCCGCCTCTTTTAGCGTGTGTAGTACCTGGAGGGCAGATGAGCGGCGTTGCCCGATGCTAACGTACACGCAGATGACGTCCGAGTTCCTCTGGCTAATGATGGTATCCAGGGCGATGGTGGTCTTGCCCGTTTGGCGATCTCCTACGATAAGCTCGCGTTGTCCTCTACCAATGGGCACGATGGCGTCGATGGCCTTGAGGCCGGTGTGCAGAGGCTCCCCCACAGGTTGACGCTCGACCACGCCAGGCGCTTCACGCTCGACAAAGCGTGTCTCGTCAGCATGCAGTGCTCCCATTCCATCAATGGGCTCGCCCAGAGGATTGACGACCCGGCCCAGCAGCTTGTCGCCTACAGGGATTTTGATCCGTTCTCCCGTAGGCCAGACGGGGTCGCCGCCCCGTATGCCCTCATCCGATCCGAGCAGGATGCAGTCGATCCAGTCGGGTTCCAGGTTCATGACCAGGCCCATAACGCCATTTGGAAATCTGAGGAGCTCGTCGGTCGTGACCTGCGGTAGCCCCCACACGGACGCGACTCCATCTCCCACTTGGCGCACGGTACCTACATCACGAATCGAGAGACCTGATCGGGTGCCACGCGTCTCGGCGACGACCGCCTCCAGCATGGCCCGGAGTGATTGTTTGGGCCGCTGTAGATAGCCTTGCGCTATCTGGGAAGGCTGCTTCGCGGTATCCGCTGGACCCCAGTCTGGCTCGCCACGGGCCTTTGTGACCGATAGGGACGTGTCTGTTTTCTTGCCATGCCTTGATACTGAGTCGAGCATCTGTTGGAATGCAACCTCCGGGGGGAAGCCAATGAGCCCTGCGTCGGCCTGACGCAACTGTATACCGCTTGGGGAGGATCCTTGCGTCGGAGAGACGCCCTCCTCAAACGGTCGACTATCTGTTTGGGGCGCTCCCTGCGATTTGCGTCGCCGGCCGTCCTGCATCGAGTGAGCCCTTGTCTCCCAGGCGTTCCATCAAGTCTTCCCGCACCCGATCACGGATGCGGTCTAGCTGGTTCAGGATCGTGTTATCAATTAGCTTGTCTGCCAGCCGCACCTGGATGCCAGCAATCAGCTCGGGCTGGACGCGTACTTGCAGCTCCACTCGGCGGTCGATGAGGGAGGAAAGGGTGTCGGCAACGGTCTTGGTCTGCTCTTGAGTGAGAGGTACCGGCGTGGCCACAAAGGCGGTGGGCACGCGGTTGGCCATGACACGCCGGTAGGCCTCCACGTCGCCTTGAGCCATCTGGTAGATGCTGGCGCAAAAGTTGGTGACCAGATCATCATGGGTGCGGCGCGTCGTGACCGATTGGACCACGTTGCTGGCCAAAGCGATGATCGTATCTAGTATCTCGTCATAATGCTGCACGACGATCTCGGCTCGTTGCTGTTCCAGATCCTCTCGCATCTGTACGGTGAGGTCATCGAGGCGCTGGCGAGCTTCCTCAAGGATCCTGGCAGCTTTCCGACGCGCTTCGGCTTCTGCTTTCTGGATGATCTCCTCTGCCTCACGGTCCATGGCCCTTACACGCTCCTGCCAGGACTCGCGCAGTTTGGCGGCCTCAGCTTCCTGCTCGCGGGCGTTGTCCAGCCTTTCGGCGATGCTGGCTGCACGCTCATCCAGCTTGTGTCGGATGGGCCGGAATATCAGATAGTTGAGCCCCACTAGAATGATGAGAAAGTTCAGGATCTGGAAGAGTAACGTTGACAAATCAAGTTCCAGCATCGCTGTTTCCCTAGAGGCCAAAGATGGTCGCAAACGGGTTAGCAAAGAGCAGGATGAGACAGATCAGAAGCACATAGATGGCTGTGGACTCGAGAATGGCCAGGACCACGAACAACAGCCCACGGATCTGATCCGCGACGCTGGGTTGCCGTGCCATGTCATCGAATGCCTTGACTACAGCGCGTCCCTCCATGAGGGCGGCGGTGATAGTGCCCAGCACGATGCTCGCGCCCACCACAATCGTGGTGACAACCGAGAATTGCAAGAGTTGCTCTGACTGCATGGCGGTTCTGGCTCCTTTCAGAATGGCTGGATGTCTATGCCCTCGAGGGCAGACAGAAGGCTATGAACGCGTCTGTACGCCCGACGCGTTGACGATGAACGCTAACGTGAGAATGGCAAAAACTAACGCCTGGATCACGCTCGTGATCATCGTCAAGGCATTGAACAGAATGGGCGCCACGGGTGGCACTAGTAAAAAGACCGTGGCGACAATGAGCTCTCCGGCCATGATATTGCCGAATAACCGCAAGGCCATCGAAAGCGCGCGGCTGATCTCGCTGACGAGGTTTAGCGGATTCAGGAACTGACGTAAATAGATAACAGCGCCACGTTCTTTGATGCCAAAGTACCACACGGCGCCTAGGGAGATGATGGATAGCGCCGCAGTGACATTGATATCGCGGGTAGGGGCTTGCAACAAAGGTAGCAACCCCAACAGGTTGGCGATCGCGATGTAGGCTAGCATGGTTCCAATGAGTGGGATCACGTCGGGGAGCGCGCGCGCCCCATAGTCCTGTGTCAGCTTCCGGACATAATCGTAAAAGTATTCGATCGCCAGCTGCCAGGGCCTCGGTTCCCATGTACGCAGTCGTTCACGGGCCCAGGCCGCACTGGCCAAGAGAATCACCGTGATGATCCAGGAATGGATGATGGAATCGCGCACTGGCAGGCCCAGGATCAGGAACTCTGTCTTTGGGAATACGTCAGTGATCCCGCCCACAGCTCCATCCTTGTCTTAGGGCGTTACCGATTGCCTTTGCATGCCGTAACGCCCAGCCAACTACTAGTGATCGGCCAACTATGTAGCCCAACAGCCAAGCCAGTACGCTCAACATGCCACAGCGCACGGCTCCGTAGAGCACCACTGCCTGAAGCGCTAGTCGCAGAGGCAAGGTTCGCACAAGAAGCCGTCGGGCTTTGTCAGGCGAGTCAGGGAAGCGGGGCATGGTGACCGCGATGGCCAGAGCATTCAGCACCGCCATTGCCGCGCCTGCAATCAGCCAGAGTGCTATGATCACGGGATTCACGTGTCCAGCTCTTGGATCTGTGCTAGCTCTTGCTCTGTCAGATGCTCCTCCAGCGCTGCCTCCAGCGCCATTGCCAGACTGGCGTCGGTGTTCTTCTCTTCCGGCAACTCTTCCTCGGCTGCTACCGTAAGAAGCGAGCAGCGCTCGCTAGCGACGCGCAAGATGCCCCCAGCTATTGGGCTCTCGCGGGTACCGTCGCCGGTATCATACGTGGCCACGCCGTGGCCCAACATGCCTACCAGAGCAGCGTGGCCAGGCCAGATGCCCAGCAGTCCATCTTCTAGGGGCACCTGCACCCATAGGACAGGCCCTCGGAAGAGTACCTGATCGGGGGTCAGGATCAGCAATTGGAGGCGCTTTGGCGCTTTGGGTTGGTCACTCACGTTTGATCAAGCTGTTTGGCCTTCTCAAAGGCTTCGTCTATGGTGCCAATCATGTAGAGAGCTTGTTCGGGTACCTCGTCGAGATCCCCGCGGAGGATAGCCTCAAAGCCGTCCAGCGTCTCGTCGATGCTGACGTACCTGCCCTCGAGTCCCGTGTATTGCTCGGTCGAAAAGAAAGGCTGTGTTAGGAAACGTTGCAGCCGTCTGGCGCGGTGCACGACAGTCCGATCCTCGTCTGAGAGCTCGTCTGTCCCGAGGATGGAGATGATATCCTGTAATGCCTCGTACTTGGCCAGCACGGCCTTCACTTCGGTGGCGATGCGTACGTGGCGATCTCCGACGTAGCGTGCCTCCAGCATCTTGGACGATGAGGCCAATGGATCTACCGCTGGGTAAAAGCCCTGGCTGGATAGCTTGCGGGTGAGCACCATGATGGCATCCAAATGGGCAAAGGCTGCCACGACGCCTGGATCGGTGATGTCGTCGGCAGGTATGTAGATGGCCTGCACAGACGTGATGGCCCCGCTGGTCGTGCTGGTGATGCGTTCTTGTAACTCGCCCATCTCGGTGGCCAACGTGGGCTGATATCCGACTGCGCTGGGTACGCGGCTCAGTAATGCCGATATCTCGGCGCCGGCTTGCACATAACGGTAGACGTTGTCGATAAACAGAAGCACGTCGCGTCCGCTGTCATCGCGAAAGTACTGCGACATGGTCAGAGCGGTAAGCGGCACGCGCAGGCGGGCGCCGGGGGGCTCGTTCATCTGGCCAAAGACCAGCACGCTATCATCTAGCACCCCTGATCGGCGCATGCTCAACCAAAGATCGTTGCCTTCACGAGTACGCTCGCCAACTCCTGCAAAGATGGCCAGAGCGTTGCGTTGGCGTGTGCTATGTCTGATGAGCTCGATCACCAGCATGGTCTTGCCGACGCCGGCTCCGCCAAAAAGGCCGATCTTGGTGCCTAGGCCGTAGGGCGTCAGGAGATCTATCACCTTTAGCCCGGTCTCGAGGATCTCGCTGGTAAGTTGTTGCTCTTTCAGCGCGGGGGCCACCAGGTGAATTGGGCGCTTTTCCGTATGCGTCACTTCGCCCAAGCGGTCAATGGGATCCCCGAGCACGTTGAACATGCGACCCAACACGCCATCGCCTACGGGGACCTGTATCGGCTGCCCGGTATCGGTCACCGTCATGTTGCGGCGCAGGCCCGAGGTAGTTGACATGGCAATGCACCGGACGGTTTGTGGATCGATGTGCTCCTGGACCTCGAGGACCAGTGACTGCCGTTGTGGTCCTTCGATCACGAGAGCGCTGTTGATGGCAGGAAGATCGCCGGGCGCGAAGCGGGCGTCAACGACAACGCCCATCACCCGGACAACGCGTCCGACCCTCACGAATGTCGTTCTCCTTGATCGTGCCCTTCAGTCTTGGAGTTCACCCAGTGCCCCAAGGGACGGATTGATGATACTCGGATCATAGAGACAAGGCAAACGCGCGCTGTGGTTGATTCTACGTCAAGAAGTGTGGTATTAGCACGGCGCCGCAGCATAACTGGGTGAGTG
>CAZTMY010000083.1:0-9276 GCA_964614895.1 uncultured Anaerolineales bacterium | reverse complement strand
CCCTTGTGCGCGCGGTAGGCCGCCACATACTGAGGGTTGTGGCGGCGCTGATGGCCGATGATGAGACGGGTTCCGGCGGCCTCGCAGGCGGCGATCATGGCATCGGCCTCGCCCAAAGAGACGGCGATAGGCTTTTCACACAGGATCGCTTTGGGCTGATACTCGGCAGCCTTGATGGTCATCTCGGCATGCTGGTGGTGCAACGATGCGATGCTGATGAGATCCAGCGCCTCGTGCTCGAGCATCTCCACATAGTCCGTGTAGGTATGCTCTTCGCTGATGCCAAACTCCTCGCGGAAACGAGCTAGGGCCTCCGGCGAGATGTCGGCCCCGGCGACCAGTTCGACATCGGGCATGGCGGCATAGGCGCGCGAGTGCGCATAGGACATGCGTCCGCAGGCAATGATCCCGGCACGAAGTTTTTCTGACATGGTCCCAGTTCCCCTCTCTGTAGGCACAATGAGAGGACTCTAGTACGAGGGGCAAGGCCTGTCAATGCGATGGGATCAGGAATGCGCCCCGATGTCGACCTCGTCTGCCAAAGGGTTGTAGGCGAGGTCAGCCGCGAGCATCGCGTTGCCAGCGTGACCTTCTGGGGGTATCATGCTCCCCACAATGACGGAGGAGGGGCCATGGATGATGCTGGCGAGGTCTCGTCCGATGCATGGTCTGGCTTGCTGCGCTCACTGCCCCGGCACCGTTACCCGCTGTGGGGGGAGTGGCTTCCGGAGGACGGCCTGCTGACGTTCTGGGAGGAGGAGCGCTGCGATGAGCGCTTGGTCCACGCCGATCCGTGTGTTGGAGCCAGTGTAGTGCGGCGTCTCGAAGACCATTACGGGCCGCCGGACCGTTTGGCTGGGGCGCGAGTTCGCAGCACGCTAAGGCGCAACGTGGGAGCGGCGCTGCTGCGGGTACAGAGCTCCGATGACGCCCGTTTGCCCTATTGGCTGGGCGATGAGGAGCCGTCCTACGCTGAGGTGGAGGCGCTGACCAGCGGATGGCTGCGCAAGCATGTCTGCTTTCGCGTGGTTGCGTCCGATGACGTCGCTCTCCGGCAGCGCTGGGCGCTGGCTATGCTGGCCAGCGCTGCCTGCCGCTCGGAGCCGCTACCGCGGCGCTGGCTTGGGCACAAGGCGCATGACGCGCGCATCAGCGAGCTCGGGGTTTGGGTGCCCCCGGAGCAAACGCATCCAGCGATGACGCCGGACGAGCTCGCGGCCTTGTCCGATGCGGTGGAGCATAGTCTGGGGTTAGGTGCCTGAGTAGCTATCTGAGCCACATAGGGAGAGGACCATGGCGTCACGCTTCTTGGGTTGGGTGGGAGCAGCGTTGCTGATGGCGTCTATCTTGGGAGCCTGCACGCGCCCGACCCCGGTCTTGCCTCCGCTCGACGGTCGAGGATCCGGACCCACAGCGACGCTTCGGCTGACGGCGACGACCATTGCGACGCCTATGCCTCCCCCCACGGCGACGTCAGTCCCTACGGCCACGGCCATCACGGTTGCGTCGCCCACACCCGATCCTACGGCAACACCCGAGTCCATTGTGCTGGCGTTGGCGCCGGGCGTCTCAGATGCGATGCGTAGCGTTGTCGAAGGCACAGACATGGCTCTGCCCGGCGGTGGGGTGCTGCGTGTCGTAGGTCCCGAGAGCTCCATCGCGCGGCAGGCCCTTCTGAGGGTGGTCCCGTTGGAGGAGGCGCGAGTCTTGGCCTCTAACCAAGCGACCGTGCTATTACAGGAGCGCGTGTACGCGCTAGTGGTTCCCTTTGAGCGTATCCTCGACGGCATGTCCTTGGCCGAGTTGGAGAAGCGCTGGGCTGGCGAGGGAGATGCCCCGCTGTATGCCAGCGCCGACGTGTTGGCTCCACTGAGCGCATTGCTGGGACCTATGTCCGTTGAACCGCTGCCGGCTGACGAGGACCTGCTGACCCGGCTGGAGGCTACCCCCGACTCTGTGGGCCTCCTGCCTTTTGATGCCCTCGACCCACGATTCAAGGTGCTGGCTTTGGAGGGCCAGAATCCCCTCAGCAACCAGTTCGAGCCCGACGGCTACCCTCTGGCGGTGGGTCTGATCCTAGAGGGCGAGCGGGCAGGGGAAATGGCGGAGATGCTGATACCTATCTTGGGGGGTGGCACCAACCGCGATCCCAGCCGTTTGACGCAGTTGGTTATGACGGGTGTCACGGCCATGACACGCTTGACGGCCGATCGCATGGAAACGTATGGCTATACTTACCCGGCTGAGATCATCTCGGATGTGCTGCGCGCGGCGGATATCACCCACGTCAGCAACGAGGTGCCGTTCATCCAGGGTTGTGTGCTGAATACCACGTCCGGCAACCTGATCATGTGCAGCGACTATCCCTACTGGGAGGCCTTGGAGGCCATCGGCACTGACATCGTCGGGCTGAGCGGGAACCACGTGAACGACTTTGGCCGGCAGGGCGCGCTCGAGTCGCTGGCCTTTTACCGAGAGCTGGGCGTGCCGGTGTACGGCAGCGGCCGCAATCTAGAGGAGGCCTGCGCGCCGCTGATCATGGAGCATAACGGCAACAGGTTTGCCTTTGTGGCGGCGCTGGCGTGGGAGCCTTCCACGGCGTGGGCCACGGTGGACCAACCCGGCGCTTGCCCATTCTATCAGGAGAAGGAGCGCATCTTGGCGACCATCCATGAGCTCAGCGCTGATCCTGATGTGGACGTGGTAGCCATCGAGCTGCAGTACCTGGAGACTTATAATCCCTTTCCAACGGCGCAACAGGTGGATGAGTTCCGTGAGCTACGCAAAGCCGGCGCGAACATTGTCACCGGCGTGCAGAGCCACGTGCCGCAATCCTGGGAACCCTACGGCGCCGCCGACTCTGGCGGCCCGGGGATCATCGTGTACGGTCTGGGCAACCTGTTCTTTGACCAGATGTGGAGCTGGGAGACGCGCACGGGTCTCATCGCACGGCATACCATCTATGATGGGCGCGTGATTTCTACCGAGATTCTGACGACGGTGCTGGAGGATTTCGCCCAGCCGCGTTGGGCCACTCCCGACGAGCGGGCCGAGATCCTGAAGCGGATCCACGCGGCGGCGCCCGCGCGGCCGTAGGGGTGGGGGCTCCGCATAGGCGCGGTTTCTATGCTGCGCAACGTCCTGGGCATATGAACGCGGGGACGCGGATTGGAATCCGCACCTACTCTACATACGGCGAAACCGTCACCGCCCAGCGGGGGGCGGTGCACAGGGCGTCAGCGCGCTCCTCGGCCAGGTTGATGCCCAGCGAGAGCTGGCCAGAGCAAGGGCGGCCGCTTTCCTCAAGGACCTGGTTTACGAGGGTGGGAGTGTCTTGGATACGCTCGATGGCCTCGGTCGGCTGCCGTTCTGGATGGGGCAGGCTGTAGAACCGGATGCGATGGGGCCGCGCTCGTAGCACATAGAGCGCGTCCATGTCAGGATCGTAGGCTGACAGAGTGTAATCGTCACTCTTGCCCGCGGCATCGATCTCTACCGTGGCGTACCCGTAGAATACGAGCCCCTCTTTATCCACATAGTTAGCGAGCAGATCCCAGGCCTCGTAGAGGGTGCGTGGCTCGGTGGAGATATCCTCATTTCCGCCGCAGCCGACAGCTAGCAGGGCTGCGGCTAGCAAGGCTAGATACAGCGCCCATTGCGTCGCGCGGAGTGGGGACTTGGGGGTCAGGTGCGATCGCATAACTCTATTCTATGGTGCCAGGCGCATTATGGCAAATTGGGCGCGAGGCGGCGTACATGGCCCTGACGTGTGGCTCACCCACGGTTATAATGGAGCGGCCAAGCATGGAAGCACGTGAACAGCATGATGGAGGTATAGCCGATGAAGCTGAAGGATACTATGAAGGCCGTACGTGTCTATGCGCCCGACGACTATCGCCTAGAGACGGTGCCCGTGCCACAACCTGGCCCCGGCGAGATCCTCATCAAGGTGCTGGCCACAGGCATCTGCGCCAGCGACGTCAAGACCTGGCACGGCGCGCGGGTGTGGGGCTCGGATGAGATCGCGCCCTATATCGAGGCGCCGGTGACGGCGGGCCACGAGTTCGTGGGCGAGGTCGTAGCGCTGGGGGAGGGCGCCGGAGAGCGAGATGGCCTCGCCTTGGGGGACTGGGCCGTCTCGGAGCAGATAGTGCCTTGCCGTCGATGCCGCTTCTGCCAGCGGGGCGAGTACTGGATGTGCCAACAGCACGACATCTATGGCTTCAAGAAGGACCGCGCCGAGGGGTCTTGGGCCGAGTACATGCTCTTTCCCGCCAACGCCATCAATCACAAGGTACCCAAGGACATCCCGGTGGCCGAGGCGGCTCTGATTGAACCGCTGGCCTGTGCCATCCACGCGGTGGAGCGCGGCGAGATCGAGCTCGGCGACATGGTGGCGATTGCGGGCATGGGGCCCATTGGCCTCTGCATGCTACAGGTGGCCAAGAAAAAGGGGCCTGGCTTGCTGATCGCGCTGGACCTGAAGCCCAATCGGCTGGAGCTGGCCCGTCAGCTCGGTGCAGATCTGGCCATCAACGTGGCGGAGGAGGACGCCATCGCCAAGGTGATGGAGCTCAGCGACGGCTATGGCCTTGACGTATACATCGAGGCCACCGGCGCGGGGCCGGCCGTGCCCCAGGGCCTGCAGATGCTGCGCAAGCTGGGGACCTTTGTCGAATTCAGCGTCCACGGCGGACCTGTGGCGGTAGATTGGTCCATTATCGGTGACGTGAAGGAGCTCAACATCCACGGCTCACACCTGGGGCCATACAGCTATCCGCTGGCCATCCAGTATCTGCGCGATGGCACGGTGAATGGGGCAGCGCTGGTGACGCATCGTTTCCCCCTGGACCAGTTCCATGACGGGCTAGAGACCGCAGCCAAGGGCGACGATTCGATCAAGGTGGTGCTGGAGCCGTAAGGTGGGCCTCGTCACCTACGCAGCAAAAAGCCCCCGTCCCACTTGTGGGACGGGGGCTTGGCCTACGATACAAGCCGCTTCAGCTTACCGCTGCTTCTTGCGAAAGGCCAGGTAAGCTCCGCTAAGCAGGTTCAGGCCTGCGAGCGCGAACAGAGCTTCTTTGCTCATCATGCCCAGTGGTGCAGCCGCGGCGCCTGTCTTGGGCAGCTCGGGTGGAGGGGGTACGTCGTGTACTAGCTGATAGTAGATGATGTACTGCTGGCAACGGCTGATGTTGACCGAGGCTGCCGCAGGAGAGTCGTTCACCCAGCCCTCCGTGGGCGACTCGATCCGGATCAGCTTGTAGGACCACTCGTCCGGGTTGGCCCCAGCCGGGAGCTCGGGCGCCACCGACACGGTCCAGGTGCCGCTCTCGGGCGGGTAGAAGGTCCACATGACCTGCTGCTCGCCGTAGCTGTTGGCGGCCGAGTAGAGCGTTGTCTGCTCGGTGCCGCCCACCCACGCCTTGACCGGAGTATTGCCCCAGCCGCCATAGATGATCACCGAGACGTCGCTGCGGATGCAGGGCGGCTCGGGCGTCGGCTTTTGAGGCTCGCTGACGATGATCACCGTGTGGCTGTCATACACGGGGCCTACCTGCTCGGGCGCGTAGGCCGAGGCCGTGTTGACCAGCGGGTTCTCGTTCTCATACTCCCACTGAGTCACCGGCCCGTAGGAGGCGTTGACCGTCACGGATTCGCCAGGAGCCAGGTTGCCCAGCGACTGGCTGATGCCCAGCATGGCGTCCTCGAGCCAAACGCCGTAGAGCGTCACATCGCCCGAGTTGCTCACAGTGATGGTATAGGTTGCCTTCTCGCCGACTTTGACCACGGGCACGCCGGTTTTGACGATGTTCAGACCGGGCGCCGTGACGACGGGCACGCTGTGCGAGTCGCTGACCGGGCCGATTTGATCGCTATCGGCCGTGGCCGTGTTCACGATCGGGCCGGGCAGGTCGCTCTCGCTCACCGGACCGTAGGAGCCCTGGATCGTCTGGCTCTCGCCGACGCCGAGGCTGCCCAAGTTGGTGTTGATGCCCAGCTTGGCATCCACCACCGTCACGTTGGTGAGGGTGATGTTGCCGGTGTTGGTCACCCTGATCTTATAGTTGATGGTGTCGCCGATCGCTACCGGTCCGGCGTCGCCCGCCTTGGAGATGGCCAGGCCGGGCTCGGGCTCCACTGGCTTGGAAACGATGATGACGCTATGCGTATCTGTCACCGGCCCAGTCTCGTCGCTATCGGCCGTAGCTGTGTTCACCAGCGGGTTACTGTTCTCGTACTCATCCTGCGTCACCGGGCCATAGGTCGGGTTGACCGTGATCGAGGCGCCCGGAACGAGGGTGCCCAAGTTCTGGTTGAGGCCCAGCAACGGATCCGTGAGCATCACGTTGGTGAGCGTCACATCGCCGATGTTGGTGACCGTGATTGTGTACTGGATCGTGTTCCCGACCATGACGCTGGCGTCGCCGGTCTTGACGATGCTGAGGGCCGGCGCCGTCACGATAGCTACGCTGTGCGTATCGGTGACCGGGCCCGTCTCGTCGCTATCGGCCGTGGCCGTGTTGACGATGGGGCCGGGCAGGTCGCTCTCACTCACCGGGCCATAGGAGCCGTAGAACGTCTCGCTGGCACCCACTGCCAGGCTGGCGATGGTCTCGTTCAGCCCGATCTTGGCGTCCACGACGGTGACGTTGCTCAGGGCGATGTCGCCCGTGTTCTCGACGGTGACGGTATAGTGCACCGTGTCGCCGATGCCCACGGGGCCAGCGTCGCCGGTCTTGACGATGCTGAGGCCGGGCGCAGCGACGATGTCCACTGACCAGGTGTCGGTCACGGGATCTGTCTCGTTACTATCGGCCGTGGCCGTGTTGATGTACGGGTTGCTATCCCAGTAGTCCGACTCGGTGACGAGATGGGAGCCGTAGAACGTCTCGCTGGCGCCAACGGCGAGGCTGGCGATGGTCTCGTTCAGCCCGATCTTGGCGTCCACGACGGTGACGTTGCTCAGGGCGATGTCGCCCGTGTTCTCGACGGTGACGGTATAGTGCACCGTGTCGCCGATGCCCACGGGGCCAGCGTCGCCGGTCTTGGTGATGCTGAGCGCTGGCGCAGCGACGATATCCACTGACCAGGTGTCGGTCACGGGATCTGTCTCGTTGCTGTCGGCCGTGGCCGTGTTCACCAGCGGGTTGTTGTTCCAGTAGTCGTTCTCGTCGGGCGTGTAGGTGCCGACAACCTGGACCGACTCGCCCCCCAAGAGAATCCCAGCTCCCATAGAGCCGGGAACGAGATAGTTGTCCAGTCCCAGGAGTGGATCGCTCAAGACCACGCCGGATAGGTTGAGCTGCCCGTCGTTGGTCACGGTGACCGTGTAGGTGACGGTCTCACCGATCTCGACGGTGGTGGCGCTGCCGACCTTGTCGATGGCCAACGATGCTATGGCCGGCTCGATGTCACTACCCTTAAAGTTGACGGTCTTGTCGCCGCCAGAGCCCAGCCGTGCCTGGAAGGTGCCGCTGATGCTCGATGCGCCCTGGCCCCCCGGCACGACGGAATCGAGGTCCGCGGGGATTGGTGCTGGCAGAGGGTCGCCAGGTGCGGCAAAGCGTCCGCCGAACACCAAGAAGCCTGTGGCACCGTTGGTGGTGAACGTGACCAGCGCCATCATCTCATAGTTGCCGTTCGAGGCCTTGATATAGGTGATGGGCTGAACGTCCAAAATGGTGACGTTGTAGCCCCACACGTTCGGGTGCGAACGATCCCAGTCGGCGGCAGGGTAGCCATAGTCCACCGGCGTGCCGTCGGGTAGCGCAGCGGGCTGGTATGACACATCCCACGGGGAAAAGGCAGAGAAACCATAGCTCGTGGGCGTGCCCTTTTGGCTGGCTTGCAGGCCTAGCTCCATGAAGTAGGTGCCGGCCGTCAGCCCTCCCTTGATCTCCACGGCAAAGGCTGCCGACTCGGTTTCGGCATAGCCTCGCGGCAAGCCGTTTTCCCACTTGCCGCTCTGCGGCGCCCAGACGTTGGGAGCATAGCTGCCACTAGGTACCGGATCCTGGGCCAGCACAGGCGGGGCCACTACCAGCAAGAGGCTGAGTGTAAGGACCAGCCTGGCGGCCACCTCCAACGTGCGTGTGAGAAGTTTGTTCTTCATGATCGGCTCCTTTCTGAACCGGGGATTGCTGTTTCGGGCCAACGTCGGCGGCGACGCGGGCGCTAGGGGCATATCGCCCCTTCACCTAGTGAGTCTCGCCAGCGTTCGTGGCGAAACCTCCAAAAAGTTTCAGTTCGGTTAATTCGGCACGTCGTCTCCATCCTCATACTCCTTTCCGTAGATGGGCAGCTCGAGCAAGAAGGTACTGCCCTGGCCTAACCGGCTTTCGAAAGTGATGCCCGCCCCTTGCTTCCGCAGGATCGCCTGCGCCGCCGCCAGGCTCAAGCCCAGCCCACAAGGCGTCATGCGGCGGGCGGCATCGCCCCGAAAAAAGGGCGTGAAGACGTGGGCGGCGTCCTCCGGCGGGATGCCGATGCCCTCGTCTTGAACTGATAGCTGGATCATGTTGCTCTCCCCAGGCCTGAGGTGTACTCGCACATCACTACCTGGCTCGCTGTAGAGGCTGGCGTTTTCCACCAAGTCCTCCACGATGCGCGCGAGATGCTTGCGATCGGTGCGGACAGGGGAGGAGGGCCCAGGCTCGATGACCAGTGTCAGTGACTGCTGGCGTTTCGCCAGAAACTCGGCCAGCGACGGCTCTAGCTGGCGCAACAGCTTGGCCATGTCCACCCGCCCGAGCTGCAGCCTGGCGCGGCCCATCGTGGCACTGGAGGCATCGAGTAGGCGGTTGGTCACGCGGGTGAGGCGATCGACACCGTCCTGTATGGTCTCCAGGTAGACGCGGCGGTTCTCGCAGGTGTGCGGGCAGTCGGGGGACATCAGTAGCTCTAGCCCGGCGCTGATGCAGGCCAAGGGGCCGCGCAACTCCTGGGAGGCGGTGATCATAAAGGAATCGGTGAGGGCGTGCAGGTCCTGTGCCCGGACGGCATCGTAGTGTCCGTTAGGCGCGTGATCGCAGGTGACTCCCGGGCCAGGCAATACATGATCCATCGGCGGTGAATACTCCTCTGAGGGCCGCGACGTGGCCGTCGCTTATGGCGCAAAGTTAGGATTTTACCCATACTTTACGTCCCGAGAACGCGTTTGGGGGTATGCTATCTGGGTAACAGTTCGGTTACAGATGCTCTGGAGCGGCAATGGCCCCGTATCTCTCACCTGCTCTGCACGACATAAATGGTGAATGGGCGGCGAGCCTGCTC
>CAZTMY010000082.1:0-9332 GCA_964614895.1 uncultured Anaerolineales bacterium | reverse complement strand
GCCCATGCCGGTAGCAAAGGCTCCTACCGCGCCATACGTGCAGGTATGCGAGTCTGCCCCTACGATGACGTCGCCAGGCAGCACCAGGCCCTGTTCGGGCAGCAGCGCGTGCTCGATGCCCATGCGGCCTACCTCAAAGTAGTGGGTGATCGCGTGCTCGTTAGCAAAGCGCCGCATGATCTGCGCCTGCGTAGCCGACTTGATATCCTTGTTGGGGGTAAAGTGGTCGGGCACCAGTGCGATCCGATCCGGATCAAAGACACCGACGCCGAGCTTGGCGAACTCCTGAATTGCGATGGGGGCCGTGATGTCGTTGGCCAGCACCAGATCCACCCGCACTTGGAGGAGATCGCCTGGTCGTGGCACGTCCGCGTCAGTGTGAGCGGCGAGGATCTTTTCCGCCATGGTCATGGCAGGCTTGTCGGAATGGTTCATCAGGTGCCCTTCTCCTCAGGCGTAGCGTATTGCGGCTTGCGGATAGCGATTAGCTTGTTCAGCGCGTTCATGTAGGCGCGAGCGCTAGCCACGATGATGTCGGTAGAGGCGCCGTGCCCGCCAAAGACATGGGCTGGTGCCTCAGTCTGGGGGTTGACGGGCAAGCTCGTGTCTCCCTCGATATGAGAGGTGATACGGACCGTCACTTCACCGACCGCGTCAATGCCCTCTGTCACCGAGTTCACGGAGAACTCGATCAGCTGGTTGGGCTCGCCGACGATGCGGTTGATGGCATTGTAAAGCGCGTCAACCGGGCCTGTGCCGTGGGCCGAGTCTATAAGCGTGGTTCCATCGGGTCCGCGCAGTTGCACGGTGGCCGTAGGGATCGAGCGGTCGCCACAGCAGACCTGGATCTGTTCCAGACGAAAAACCTCCGCTGGTTGGAACACCTCATCGGAGACAAGCGCCTCGATGTCGCGGTCGGTCACCACCTTCTTTTTGTCCGCGAGATCCTTGAAGCGAACGAACGCGCGCTTGAGTTGCTCCGTGTCCAGATGATAACCAAGTTGCTCCAACCTGTCAGCAAAAGCATGGCGGCCTGAGTGCTTTCCCAGGACGAGGCGACTCTCGCTGACGCCGACCATCTGCGCGTCCATGATCTCGTAGGTGAGACGATTCTTGAGGATGCCATCTTGATGGATGCCGGCCTCGTGTGCAAACGCATTGGCCCCAACAATCGCCTTGTTGGCCTGCACCGATAGCCCGGTATAGTTGGCTACCATGCGGCTAGTGGGGTAGAGCTCCTCAGTTTTGATGTTCGTCTGCACGCCATAGTGCTGGCGCTTGACATAGAGGGCCATCACAATCTCTTCCAAAGCAGCGTTACCAGCGCGCTCGCCCAAACCGTTGATGGTACACTCGACTTGGCGGGCTCCGTTCTCGATGCCCGCCAGGCTGTTAGCGACGGCCAGCCCCAGATCATTGTGGCAATGGACTGAGATGATGGCTTGGTCGATGCCGGGCGTGTTGTCGGCAATGCCCTTAATGAGACCCCCGAATTCGGCTGGCGTGGTATAACCCACAGTGTCGGGGATGTTGAGCGTTGTGGCCCCCTCGGCTATGGCTGCGCCAAGGACATCATACAGGAATTCGGGATCCGACCGCCCCGCGTCCTCCGGCGAGAACTCGACATCGTCGCAAAGGCTACGTGCGTAGGCTACCATGCGCTTGGTCGCATCCAGCACCTGCTCGCGCGTCATGCGCAGCTTATGCTGCATGTGGATGTCCGAGGTGGCTATGAATACGTGAATGCGAGGCTTATCGGCATCTCGGACGGCCTCCCAAGCGGCGTCAATATCGCCCGGCACGCATCTGGCGAGTCCACAGATGGTCGGGCCGTGTATTTGCCGGGCAATGCGGCGTACAGCGTCCAGGTCACCAGGTGAGGCTGCGGGAAAACCAGCCTCGATGATATCCACTTGAAGACGTGCGAGCTGGTGGGCAATGGCGAGTTTCTCGTCCGTGTGCAGCGTGGCCCCGGGAGATTGCTCGCCATCGCGCAACGTTGTATCAAAAATCTTGATGGTATCCATGTTCAAAGCGCTTCTCCCTGTCTGCGTGCGGTTGCGCATTGCTTACCGATCAAAGCCCGCTCGAGCAGCCGTGCACACGTGCAGCGCGCGGTTGGTTCTAGCGATGTCGGTCGGAAGACCGCCCGAGTAGGGCAAGCTCGAGGCTGTCTACCAGGGCTGTCGTGCTGGCTTCGATGATATTCACCGAGCAACCTACGGTTGTCCACGTCTCGTTGCCATCGCTGGCGTCAATCAACACACGCGTGAGGGCGGCCGTTCCTGATTGAGGATCGACGATGCGCACCTTATAGTCGGTGAGCTGGACATCTGCCAACCTGGGATAGGTTGGGAGCAGGGCCTTTCGCATGGCCCGGTCCAGCGCATTGACGGGACCGTCACCATCGGAAGCAGTGTGCATCACCTGATCCCCCACTCGAATCTTGACGGTAGCCTCGGAGAGCATAGCGCCAGCGTTGCGCTTCTCGGCAAGCACCAGTGCCTCCTGGACCTCAAAGCTGGGCGTGTATCCAGGGAGCATACGACGTACCATGAGCTGGAAGGAGCCATCAGCGCCCTCGAACTGATAGCCCTCGCTCTCTAACTCTTTTAGGCGTTTGGCGATGGCGCGAACTTGGTCAGGCGTCAGCTCGTCCTCCATCCCTAGCTCACGTAGCTTGTGGGTGACATTGGCGCGGCCAGAGAGCTCTGAGATGAGCACGCGCATCTCATTGCCCACGAGGCCGGGATCGATATGCTGGTAGCTATCCGAAGCGCGTTGCAGGGCGCTGACGTGTAGCCCGGCCTTGTGCGTGAAGGCGCTGGATCCAACATAGGGCGCGTTCGGGTCGGGGCTAAGGTTGGCGATCTCGGAGACGTATCGAGATGTCTCGGTAAGGCGCGCCAGACTCCCATTGGCCAGAGCCTGATAGCCCATTTTGAGTTCGAGGTTAGGAATGACCGTGCATAGGTTGGCATTGCCACACCGCTCACCGTAGCCGTTGATGGTGCCCTGCACATGGCTAGCACCCGCCTCAACTGCGACCAGGGTGTTAGCATCCGCCATGCCGGTATCATTGTGGGCGTGCATGCCGATCTCTGCGTTGGGCAGGTGCTCGCGGACCCGGCTGACGATGCGCGAGACTTCGGACGGGAGGCTGCCCCCGTTGGTATCACAGAGCACAAGGCAGGTCGCGCCGGCTTCCGCTGCGACCTGCAGCGTCCTGAGGGCATAGTCCTCGTCGAGCTTGTGCCCATCGAAATAGTGCTCAGCATCGAAGAGCACCTCGATACCGTGTCCCACCAGCAAAGCTATGCTTTCGCGGATCATCGCCAGGTTCTCTTCCAGCGAGGTACCGAGGACCCGCTCGACCTGCATAGTAGAGGATTTGCCGACCATCACCGCCGTGCGAACACCGGCCTGCAAGACAGCTTGAAGGTTGCGATCTTGCTCCGCGATGGTGTTGACGTGCCGCGTGCTGCAAAACGCGGCGATGCGGCTGTGACGTAGCCGCAGGTGGCGCACTCGGGCAAAGAACTCAGCGTCCTTGGGATTGGAACCAGGCCAGCCCCCCTCTATGTAAGCGACGCCCAGGTCGTCAAGCCGCAGCGCGATACGGATCTTGTCATTCACGGAGAGCGAGATGCCCTCTCGCTGCGCCCCGTCGCGCAGAGTTGTGTCCAGGATGGCGATGCGTTCCGTCATGGGTCGCAGTTCACCTCACGTGGGTCGGGAACATCGATATGCCCCCGACCCGTAGCAATCTACTTTGCGCTGAGCCAGGGCATCATGGCGCGCAGTTTGCGGCCGACCTTCTCGATCAATAGGTTCTGTTCGCGTCGGCGCATCAGGTTAAAACTGGGGCGCTTGGCCTGGTTCTCGAGGATCCAGCCGCGAGCATAGGTGCCGTCTTGGATGTCGGAAAGAAGCTGGCGCATGATAGCCTTTGTCTCGTCGGTGACGATTTTGGGTCCTGCGGTATAGTCGCCATGCTCGGCTGTATCGCTGATCGAGTAGCGCATATACGACAGGCCGCCCTGATAGATCAAGTCAACGATGAGTTTCATCTCGTTGACGCATTCAAAGTAGGCGATCTCGGGCTGGTAACCAGCCTCTACAAGCGTGTCAAAGCCCGCCTTCATGAGGGCCGTGAGCCCGCCGCAGAGCACCGCTTGCTCGCCAAATAGGTCAGTTTCAGTCTCTTCCTCAAAGGTTGTCTCGATGACCCCAGCACGGGTACAACCAATGCCCTTGGCATAAGCGAGGGCAAGTGACTTGGCTTGGCCTGTGGCATCCTGGAACACGGCCAGGAGACCGGGGACGCCCTGCCCTTCGGGGAAAATGTCCCGTACCCGGTGGCCAGGAGCCTTGGGGGCGATCATGGTAACGTCCACGTCCTCAGGGGGTACTACCTGACCATAGTGGATGCTGAAGCCGTGGGCGAACATGAGCATGTTACCCGCAGCAAGGTTAGGAGCCACGTCCTGTTCGTAGATGGTGGGGATAACGGTGTCCGGTGCGAGCATCATGACGATGTCTGCAGCAGCGACGGCGTCGGCCGTCTTCATCACGGTTAACCCCTGGGACTCTGCCTTGGGCCAGGACTTGCTCCCCTCGTAGAGTCCGACAACGACGTCACAGCCGCTGTCATGCAAGTTCAGGGCGTGCGCGTGCCCCTGGCTGCCGTAGCCGATGATCGCGATGCGCTTGCCCTCCAGCAAGCCAAGGTCCGCATCCTGTTCGTAGTAGATCGTTGCCACGTCCGTTCCTCCCATATGCTGATTTCGATCGTCTCGACCAAGCCAGTCAAAAGTAACGGGGAACTAGCCACCGTTGCTTCTCGTTCCGCGCACCATGGCCACTCGCCCCGTGCGGGTCAGTTCCTTGATACCCATGGGACGTAACACGTGGATCAAGGAATCCACCTTGTCCTCGGTGCCGGTGATCTCTATTGTAAGCGAATCGGTTGCCACGTCGATGATCTGTGCCCGGAAGATGTCGGCCAGTTGCTTGATCTCGCCTCTCTTGGCAGCAGGTGCGCTCACCCGTACCAGGGCAAGCTCTCGGATGACGGCGGCATCGTCGGTGATGTCGCTGACCTTGATGACGGGGATCAGCTTATAGAGCTGCTTGGTCACCTGTTCAACCACCGCGTCGTCGCCGCATACGACGACCGTCATGCGCGACATACCCGGGGTCTCGCTGTGGCCGACCGTCAGGCTCTCGATATTATAGTTCCGACGTCTGAAGAGGTTCACAACCTGGCTCAGGACGCCCGGCTTGTCCTCCATCATCACGACCAGGGTGTGCCGGGGCAGATGGGCTTCCATAGTTGAGCTCATGCTACTCCTCCCCTCCCAGTGTCTGGCTGCCGTCTGCGGCAGATGTCTCTGAGCCGTCTAATGGACGGCGGATCATCTGATGGATGGCACCGCCCACTGGCACCATCGGGAAGACGTTGTACTCGCGCTCGATGTGGAAATCGATCAGGGCTGGCCCGTCGTGCGCCACAGCGCGATCTATGGCCGGGGCGATCTCGTCGTAGTTTTCTACCGTCTGCCCCATCACGCCACACGCCTCCGCTAGCTTGGGAAAATCAGGCCCCAGGATGGGCGTCCCAGAGTAGTTGGCTTCATAGAATAGCTCCTGCCATTGGCGCACCATGCCGAGGTAGCCGTTGTTGAGCAGGGCGATCTTGATGGGCAAGTGTTCCTGAACGGCGGTTACCAGCTCCTGTGAGGTCATCTGAAACCCGCCGTCGCCTGCTACCAGCCAGACGGGCTCGTCTGGGCAGCCGACGGCGGCACCGATGGCTGCTGGTAGGCCAAAGCCCATGGTCCCGAGGCCGCCCGATGTGATGAGTCCGCCAGGACGCAGGTGATGGTAGTATTGCGCTTCCCACATCTGATTCTGGCCCACGTCGCTCACCATAATGGCTCGACCCTCAGTGGCTTGCTCGATTGCGCGTACGACCTGCTGAGGCAGCAAGGCCTGTGAATCGTGGCTTTCCACGTCTCGCTGATGCGTATCCTCCCGCCAATCATCGATGAGCGCTTTCCACTTATCATGCTTGGCCGGCTCGACCATCGGGACAAGCTCCTGGAGCACGCAGCGTGCGTCGCCGACGATAGGCAAATCCACACGGATGCGCTTGCCGATCTCGGCCGGATCGATGTCGATGTGGATGATCTTGGCACGCGGCGCAAACGTATGGGCCGTGCTGGTAAATCGGTCATCAAAGCGGTTGCCGATTCCCACGATCAGATCGGCGCTCTGAAGCGCACGGTTCGCGAACGATTCGCCGTGCATGCCTCCCATGCCGATGCACAGCGGGTGCGTCTCCGGCAGGGCACTCTTGCCCAGCAGCGTCGTTATCACCGGGATGTCGGCTTTCTCCGCCAGCTCGCGGAGCAGATCCCACGCGCGGGCGATGATGACGCCTCGTCCCGCTACGAGGAGCGGTTGCTCGGACTCGGCTATCATGCTCGCTGCCTGGCGGAGCTGGCGACGGTTGCCCATGAGATGGGGCCGAAAGCCGGGCAGATCGACTTTGTCCGGGTAGACGAACTCTGCCTCGGCCGTCTGCACGTTCACCGCGATGTCGATCAGGACCGGGCCGGGGCGTCCGCTCCGCGCGATGTGAAAGGCTTCCTTGATAGCTCGAGGTAGGTCGGCTATGTCCGTGATCAGATAGTTGTGCTTGACGATAGGCATCGTGATGCCGGTGATATCCACCTCTTGGAACGAGTCCGTGCCAAGATCTGCCGCCGATGCCTGGCCTGTGATAGCTACCAGAGGGACCGAGTCCATCTGCGCGTTAGCGATGCCGGTCACCATGTTGGTCGCGCCGGGGCCTGACGTGGATAAGCAGACACCAACCTTGCCAGTGGCTCGTGCGTACCCATCGGCCGCGTGTGCGGCAGCCTGCTCATGGCGCATCGTCACTTGGCGAATGGGATAGTTGGTGAGTTCATGGTAAAGCGGGATTACCTTCCCGCCGGTGATGCCAAAAAACACCTCTACTCCCTCGCGCAACAGCGATTCCCAGACCACCTGGGCGCCGTTCAACCTCATGCTGTTAACCTCCGATATGTGGCTCGTGCCCGTTCAGGTCTTCGGCTGTCATAGCCGCTCCTCGGCATGCTACTCAAAGACAGCTCCCGTGCTCGCTGACGTAACCAGTTTCGCGTAGCGATGTAGGTAACCGGTCTTGACCTTGGGCTCGAAGGCGGGCAGCGCTGCTAGGCGTTCGGCCACGACCTCATCGGATAGCTCGACGGAAAGCGAGCGACCCGGGATATCGATACGGATCATATCGCCGTCCTTTAGGGCAGCGATGGGGCCTCGCGCTGCGGCCTCTGGGGAAACATGGCCGATCGCCGAGCCACGGGTTGCTCCGGAAAAGCGACCGTCGGTGATCAGGGCGACCTTGTCATCCATGCCCATGCCTGAGAGCAGCGATGTCGGCGTGAGCATTTCTCGCATGCCTGGTCCACCTTTGGGGCCTTCGTAACGGAGCACAAGAACATCACCCGGCTCAAAGGCCCCAGCCATGATGGCCTCCGTGGCCTCTTCCTCGGAGTCAAAGACCCTGGCGGGGCCCTGGTGTACCATCATGTTCGGCGCGACGGCAGCAGCCTTGACGACGGCGCCCTCTGGCGCGAGATTGCCGAACAGGATGGCTAGGCCTCCGGTGGGCGAGTAGGGATCGGCACCGGAGCGCACCACGTCGCGGTCGATCAACTCGGGATCCGGGGCCCAGCGCGAGCCAGCCTCCAAGTTCTCGGCTACGGTCGCGCCGGTGACGGTCATGGCGCCCGTATTGAGGAGACCAAGCTTGGAAAGCTCGAGCATGATACTCTGGACTCCGCCGGCGTAGTAGAGATCCTCGATGTGCTGGTTGCTGGCGGGCGACAGCTTGCACAGATGCGGCGTCCGCTGGCTGAAGGCATCGACCTCGTGCAGGTCAAAGTCGTGACCGGCCTCGTGGGCGATGGCCGAAAGGTGCAGGACAGAGTTCGTGGATCCGCCCATCGCCATGTCGGTGGTAAAGGCGTTGACAAAAGCTTCGCGTGTCAGGATATCATGGGGTCGAATGTCGCGCCGCAGCATCTCCATGACGTGCATGCCGGCCAACTTGGCCAATGCTACTCTGCGCGATGAGACGGCAGGGGTGGTGCCGTTGCCAGGGAGCGCCAGACCCAGCGCCTCGCTTAGGCAACTCATGGTGTTCGCAGTGAACATTCCCGAGCACGAGCCGCAGCCAGGGCACGATGCCCTTTCGATTCTCTTGGCCTCTTCTTCGGTCATCTCACCCGAGGTAACGCTACCGACTGCCATAAAGGAGCTGTTGAGATCTAGGATATCCTTTCCGACGCGGCCGGCTAGCATCGGACCGCCGGTCACGACAACCGCGGGCAGGTCTAGCCGGGCTGCTGCCATGAGCATGCCTGGGATGATCTTGTCGCACGATGGAACGAGCACCACGGCATCAAAGGCATGCGCCGCGACGACGGATTCGACCGAGTCGGCGATGAGCTCGCGAGAGGCTAGGGAGTACTTCATGCCGCTGTGTCCCATGGCGAGGCCATCGCAGATGGCGATGGTGTTGGCCTCAAACGGCGTGCCTCCCGCCATGCGGACTCCAGCCTTGACGGCGTCGGCCACGTTCCGAAGGTGCATATGGCCAGGAACGATCTCGGTGAACGAGCTTACCACCCCAACGAAGGGGCGCTGCAGCTCCTCATCGGTGCACCCCAGAGCGTAGAGCAGGGAGCGATGGGGCATCCGTTTGAGTCCAGTCTTGACGGCGTCGCTTCTCACGATGGCTGTCTCCTCTCTCGACCTATGGGTTTTCTCTCTAGGAAAGACAAGCCACAGCCCACGCACGAGTGGTGCGCGAGAAGTGGCTTCCTTGCAAGATCGGGGGACGATCCCCGTGGCTCTCCGAGGAGGGCCGTCTCAATTTAGAATACGAAAGGCCTCACCCTGTTGGGTGAGGCCCTGTTCTCGCTGTTGGTTCTTTGGTGTAACCTAGTCCAGCCCTCGCCCAACCGGTAATGGCCCCTCAATAACGAGGAGCTCGACTAGGACGAGAATGGTGCCCGCGCGTTGATCGTGTATCATGAACTTGACCTAGCATTACCCACCAACGTTGCAACCATATCACAGATAGGAGAGGTTGTCAAGTTGGTTCTACGTCAGGTTCTACGTCAAGAAGTGTGGTATTAGCACGGCGCCGCAGCATAGCTGGGTGAGTGGTTGGTCATCAGGATCCGGAGACTCAGATTCTCCAGATTGCGATAGCCATAGCCACTCCGAATGATGAC
>CAZTMY010000081.1:0-9357 GCA_964614895.1 uncultured Anaerolineales bacterium | reverse complement strand
GTGAAGGTACCTCTGAGTGAGCTCCTGGAGGCGGCTCTTGGCGTCTTTGGCTTGACGCTGCATGTCGATAGCTGAGGCGCGTTCGTCCAGGAGGCGATGTACCAGCGTGAGGACGGCATCAAAGCCTTGATCCACGTACATGGCGCCGACCAGTGCCTCAAAGGCGGCGCAGAGGTTGGCGTCCCGTTGGCGGCCGCCCGTGCTATCCTCGCCTCGGCCTAGGCGCAGATACTCGCCGAGATCCAGGGCTCGCGCAAAGGCCGCGAGTCCCTCCGTGCGGACGATCTCTGCTCGCAGGCTGGTGAGCTCGCCTTCTCGTGCATCGGGATAGCGCGAGTAGAGCCAATCGCCTACGACAAAGTCGAGGATCGCGTCCCCAAGGAACTCGAGGCGCTGGTTATCGCCAGAGGGGTCTCTCGGCGACTCGTTGATGTACGAACTGTGGGTGACTGCTTGCTGCAACACAGCCCGGTCACGAAAGCGGAATCCTAGTGCGTCTTCTAGGAGGCATAGATCGCGTTCAGGGCGCTCATGATAATGATGGTTGGTCGTTTGCTGCACCGGTCTAGGTCCTCAAGAGCGTTTGGCGGCGAAAGATCACGATGGCGATCAGTATACCATAGGCCGCCTTGGCGGCCAACGCCACTGTCACTCTTGCGGATGCTCGATGGGGGTGAGATAAAGGGGAGCCTTGCCCACCGGCGCTGGGCATGATCTCCGTGGTCAAACAGCCCGCACTCATGGTGAGCAAGCGCAGGGCTAGGATCCCCCAGCGCATCTAGCCTCCTTGACATCCATCGGCAGCGGTAAGCTCGGGCTTTGACGCGCGGGGCGACGGGGGTTATGATCGAGAAGGCGATGGGGATGACCAGGCCGCGAAGGAGCCGTTGTGAGCGCGTACATCACCGCGGTGGACATCCTGCCGCCCGATGACATAGTGCGAATAGCAGATCAGTACCGATGCGTGTATGCGCGACACCTTTTCGGGCGTGTGTTCGTACATATCACGCTGTCTTGCCCCTTTGTGCCCTTTGATCGCCTGCAGCTAGCTGATGAAACGCTGAACTCCGTCTGCTCGGAGGTGGATCCCTTCTCAGTCCGCGTGGCTGGTGCTGGTTCTCTAGAGGATCCCCGCCGGCTAGTGCTGTTCCTCGACCCCGAGGAGCGGGTGCGCGAGCTGCAGATGTTGCTCCTCGGGCGATTCCCTCAGGTTGGCGCAGAAGGCCTCCCTGGCAGCCTGGTGCGGCCTCATATCACCGTTGGCTATGTGGAGGATGCGGCGTTGCTGCGGCGGCTGAGTGCCGAACTCGAGGAGCAAGCCGTCGGGCTCAGCTTCAGGGTGAATGCGGTACACGTTACGTACGGCAACGCGACCTGCGTGTGGCGGGTGGCCCGCGAGGTGCCGTTGGGCGATGGCGTGAACAGCTAGGCCGCGACGTGTGCCGCCGTAGGCGCTGCTAGCCCTGTTCGGACAAAGCACCACGCAGCCACCAACGTCCCCGTGAGGCTCACCAGCGTATAGCGGAATAGGTGCAGGAGCAGGGCTGCCCAGGGCTGTGCTGGCTCCCCGAGCAGCAGCTTTGGGAGCAGATAGGCTGTGCCCACCAGCAACAAGCCGAGTGCAATGCGTCCGATTGCCCCCATTAGCTCTCCCCGTGGCGCAAAGCGGCCCGCTTGCGCGTTCAGTGCGAACCCGACTCCCATTCCCAACATGGCTCCGGTTACTGTGGTGGCCTCTTCCAGCGGGAGGAGCAAAGTCAATGCAAGGGGAATACCAACGGCGAGTGCGAGATGTGTCCCCAAGCCGCGCCTCGCAACCCAGCCGTCAATGGGCTCAACTAACGCTTCGTGTAGCAGGTATATGGTGAGGCCCAGGACCCAGCCGGCTAGCACATCTTGCGGGTAGTGTACCCCCAACACTATGCGCGATATGCCAATCATCACGATCATTACTGCCGCGAGGGCGGTAAACCACCGCTTTCGGACAAAGGCCGCGAGCATCGGCCACGTGGATGCTGCAAGCTGGGCATGCCCACTCGGGAAGGCATAGTAGCCGACGGTCACCTTGGCGATCACATCACTGGATACGACAAAGGGGCGCTCGATGGCGAGCAGCGTCTTTGCCGCAGTATTGACATAAGCTGATGCTAGTACTAGCACGGCGAGCTGCATGCCGGGCATGGGACGCATCCAGTACACCACTGGCAGCAATACCAGAAAAAAGTACGTGCTGCCTAGGTAAGTGATGCCTCTCATGAGCAGATCCAGCCATGCCGGGCTGGCCTGTTGAATGGCCACGATCATGCGGATGTTCCACGGCAGCCAGGACAGAAGCGCCTCGCGCATGCGTTACGCTCCTATATCTGTCTCCAAGATAGCCAGGTCAAAGGGCGCCAGCGGGACGCTGCCACGCACCGCAACGCCCGCGAGCAGATCCCGATAGACGCCAGACACCGGCACGAACTGCGATTCGCCTGTGTGATTCAGTAGGAACAGGAAACGTCGGCCCGCCTTGTCGCGTGCGGTCACCTCTACTCCCGCTGGCTTGTCGGGCAGCAAGGGCATAACGCTAGCCCGTTGTGTCGCCCAGCGGGCCAGCGCATCCGCTAGGTCCTGGTCAGGGATGACACCGACGTAGGTAGCAGTTCCTGACCCTACGTCATGTTGCGTGATGGCCGGCTCGCCTTTGTGGAACGTACCCATGTAGGTTGCCAGCGTGTGGGCCCCGTGAGGTCTGAGGATATCTGCCCATGTGTGCCCCACGGCATGCTCGCCCATCGCTTGGCCACGCTGGGTAAAGGCTAGGCGCACTGGCGTCTGGGCCCCGAGGGCATCGTATTCGGCGACCTCGACGCCGCACAAGTCCGCCAGGAGCCCGGGTAGCGGCTGATTCACCACGCGATTCGCTATATCCTTGACGCCACTGCGCGCGCCCATGACTAGATGCCCGCCCTTTTTCACATAGTCGGTGAGCGGCTGGACATACGCCTCCGATACCACGTGCAGCATCGGGGCAACAACCAGCGCGTAGCGGCTCAGGTCGGCGTCGGGTGGTACCACGTCGATAGGCACGCCAAGCTTGTGCAGAGCGCGATAGTACGTGAGCCAGAGTGTGTCGTAGCTCATGCCTGGGGCATTGGGCTGCAGCCGGAGTGTCCACCGATCGTCGTAGCTCAGTATGATGGCGACGGCTTTGGGAGGCATGGCGCCCTCCAAGCGATCATCTAGGGTGCGGACCTCCGCGCCCATGCGCGCAATCTCGTGGTAGCGACGCCCCGGCTGGCCATGGTGGTCCAGGATGCCATGCCACCACTCCTCGACGCCGGCACGGCAGGTGCGCCACCGAAAGTAAACGATGGCGTCGGCGCCATGAGCGATGGCCTGGTAGGCCCACAACCGAAGCTGGCCTGGCTTTGGAGCTCGGCTCATGGTCTGCCAGCCGCTGGGTCCCGCTTGCTCCTCCATGATCCAGAATGGCTCGTCACGGAGCCCACGCATCAGCCCATGTGCGGCAGCGATAGCCGCGGGGTCGTCCTGGATGCCAACGGGATAGTTGTCCCACGTCGTCAGATCCAGGCGCTGCGCGAGATCAAAGTAGTTGATCTCAGCAAAGCCAAAGCCCATCAAGTTGGTTGTGATGGGCGTCACCCCATGGGCGCGTAGGACGTCGATCTGCTCTTGGGCATAGTTACCCCACTGATCCGAGGTGAACCGGTAAAAATCGAGCTCCAAGCCTGGGTTCGACGTGCCTACCGCATCGTTGGGGAGGGGGATCTGATCCCACGCACTGTAAACGTGGCTCCAGAAGGCCGTGCCCCAGGCGTCGTTCAGGGCATCCAGCGAGCGGTAGCGCTGCTGTAGCCATTGCCAAAAGGCCTGCGCACAATCGGGGCAGTAGCAGCGCGGATGGTGCCCGCCAAACTCGTTGTCGAGCTGCCAGGCGACGATTTGCGGATTGCCAGCATACCGCTCAGCCATGATTTCGGTGATCTGGCGCGAGAGCTCGCGATAGCGGGCGTTGGTGGGGCAGTACTGCCTCCGCATGCCAAAGGCGACGCGTTGCCCGTTGCGTTCTACCGCCATGATCTCGGGATTCTGCTGACAGAGCCATGCGGGTGGTGTGGCGGTGGGCGTGCACATGACAGCGCGGATGTCGCGCTGCGCTAGAACGTCGAGCGCCTCATCCAGCCAGCCAAAGGTATAGCGGCCGGGCTCGGGTTCTATCTTGGCCCACGCGAACTCGGCCAGCCGGACAAGGTTGATGCCAGCTTTAGCCATGAGCTCCGCGTCGCGCTCCCAGCGCTCTCGGGGCCAGTGCTCCGGGTAATAGTCAGCGCCGTAGAACATGAAAGGCCTCCTGGCAAACTGCACGAACGTGCTAATAGCGACGCAGAAACGCAATGGCCTCGGTGATGTCGCCAACCGGATCCTCGCCGACCTCGCGCTCGATGGTAAAGAACCCATCGAACCCCTGGCTACGGATCTTGGGTATGTACCAGTCGAAATCGACGTCGCCTTCGCCGAGGGGCACTTCCTCGCGGCCGCGAGCGTCCTTGGCGTGGGTGTGAACGACGTAGGGGAGCAAGGCATCTACCGCGGCCCGCATATCATACCCGTAGATGATAAAGTTGGCCGGGTCAAAGTTCACGCGCACGCCATCGGTGTCCAGCGCTTCCAGCAGATCGCGCAGCGTAGCGCCCTCTTCAGGGCCCGTTTCGGTGGCGAGGACGGCGCCGCGTTCCTCGGCGTAGGAGCCGACCTTGTTCAGCGCCTCGGCGAGAACACTCCAGACGGGATCGCTCCGATCAGCGGGGACGGCGCCGATGTGTGTGGTGATGATGTTGGTACCCAGATCCAGGGCCAGATCAATGTTGGTCTGGATGCGGGGGATCAGCACGCGATTCCGGTCGGCGTCTACCAGGCCGTGACCAAAGTCGCTGCAGGTGGCCGAGAGGACGAGCCCGAGCTCCTCGATGTAGCGGCGTAGCTCTTTGCGCTGCTGTGCTGAGAGGTTCTCAGGTACCAGCTCGCCGCTGGTGGTGTAGAACTGAACGCCGTCAGCGCCGATTTCGGCGGCTTTTTCGAGGCCCTGGCGGACGCCGAGGCCCATGTTATCCGCGAACACGCCAACTTTGAGAGTGCCCATGACTAGCTCCTTTGTTTGTGACGACTCACGATTAGGCCCCAGCGGCCGGCTCCTGTGCGGCCACGGAGGGGTGCGAGCCTCTGGAACGAGGTAACAACGCCAAGGCGACGGCGACCAGTGCCATGGTCATTGCTGGTAACAGGAAAACGCGACCAGGCTCCATGTAACGCATAGCCAAGGCGCCCAGCGCTGGGCCAATGGCAAAGCCCACCGATGATGCGCTGCTGGAAAGCCCTAGCAGCGTTCCCTCGCGCCCTCGCGGCCCTCCGGATACAAGCATGGCTGCCAAGGTGGGCGCGAGACCGCCCTGGAACAGCCCCTGCACGGCTCGTAGGGATCCCAGAAGCAGAACGGAGCCAGCAAAGGCTTGGGGCACAAATAGCGCCGCCGCTCCCGTTACACAGACGATCAGCACGCGGCGATAGCCCACGCGATCACCAATGCGCCCGATAGCCATGGCCGCAATGGCGCCCGTCAGCGCGGCCGCGCCCGTCACGGTACCAGCTACCGACGCCACTCGCTCGGGGGTGGCTACAAGCTCCTGAACCAGGATCGGGAGGGCAGGTCCGATGAGCCCATACGCCAGATTAGTCACTAGCACAAAGCTGACGAGCAGCGCTGATCGCGGGGATCTCACCAAAGCATTCCAGCTCTCTTGGACAGGGCGCACGGCTACAGTGCGTGCCAAAGCGGCTCCAGCGCGCTCTGGCTCCGTGACAAGTATAGCGGTGAGTAGGAGAGCGATCAAGCATAGCATGGATGATAGGAAGAAGGTGCTTTGATAGCCAAGCCAGTCGCCCACAATGCCGCCCAGCATGGGGCCGAGAGACATACCCACGTAGAGAGCCGTTTGGATGATGCCGAGAGCATAGGCTAGGCGATGCTTGGGGGCATCGGTGGCTACCAAGGCTTGGGCTGCCGCGGGCGTGCCGGTGGTGCAGCCCTGTACCACGCGGAGCACTAGGAGCTGCGTAGGGGTGCGTACCAGCCCCAGGAGTGCCAGCACCACCGTGGTAGCGATCATGGCCCGCACGAGCATCAGCTTGCGCCCATAGCGGTCGCCCAGCATGCCCCAGATCGGCGTGGCCAATGCAAAGCTAATGGCGCCAACCGATTGGAACGCGCCCGTCCACTTGGCTACCTCGCGCAGGTCGGTGACACCGAGCTGCTGAATATGGTAGGGGATGAGCACAAAGCTGGCCTGGAACGCCATGAGCGTCAGCAGCTCGGCGACAGCGATGACCCAGAGGTTGCGCTGCCAGCCGCTTGTGGGGGGAGAGGGAGACAGTGCCAAGGCTCCTCCTGTGTACCGAAACCGCATTATAGAGAGTCAGAGAGGGCTGCGTCAAGCCATCCCCAGAGACAGTCAGTGCAGGATTTCCTGCAGGACGAGACGGCGCTGCTATGACCGAGGCTGAGGACGGTGCGGCCGTCCCTAGGAGTTGTGGTATAGCAGGTGAAGGATGCCACTGGTTGTGGGTTCAGGTGCGAGATGACGGAATTGACGCATAGGAAGGCAAGAGGCCTTGCAGAGAGAGCATCACTCGCCTATAATATGTTTTGCCTTGGGAGGTGACATCGAGTTCGTGTGAACGCGAGGTGATGTCCCCGCCCGGTAGCAGTTTCACAGCTCACCTTGTCCCTCGGTCCAGCGAGTAGCGACCATAGGCACGCAAGCAGAATCCCCGGTGCGCGGGGCACCGCTTGTCTTGCGGGAGGGCGAGCCAGTAGCGATAGCTAGAGGGAGTATGCCATGGTAGACGGTATGATCAGCTACGTGCGCAAGCGTGACGGACGCCTCGTCCCCTTTGAGCAGGACAAGATCACCAATGCCATCTTCAAAGCCGCTCAAGCGGTGGGTGGCGATGACTATGATAGGGCAGTGTTCATCTCAAATGTCGTCACTCAGATGTTGGTGGACCGCTATGGCGATACCATCATCCCGACGGTGGAAGAGATACAGGACTTGGTCGAGCGGGCGCTGATCAAGCATGGTCATGCCAAGACGGCCAAGGCATACATCCTCTACCGCGATCTCCACAACAAGCTGCGCGACATCCGCGCATTGATCGATGCCAACGAGCTGGTAGATGGCTACCTAGAGCATCTGGATTGGCGCGTCAACGAGAATAGCAACATGACGTTCTCGCTCCAAGGGCTCAACAACCACATTTTTACGGCTGTGAACAGCACCTATTGGCTGAACCGGCTGTACCCCAAGCACATCCGCGACGCCCACATCAATGGCGACATACATCTGCATGACCTGTATATCCTGGCCGTGTACTGCTGCGGCTGGGATCTCCAGGACCTCTTGCTGCGCGGCTTTGGTGGCGTGCCCGGCAAAGTGGAGTGTCGCCCACCGAAGCACTTTCGTAGTGCCTTGGGCCAGGTGGTGAACTTTTTCTACACCATCCAGGGCGAGTCAGCAGGAGCCGTCGCCTTCAGCAGCTTTGATACGCTCCTAGCGCCGTTCATCCGCTATGACGGTCTCGGCCCCAAGGAGGTGCGCCAGGCGTTGCAAGAGTTCATCTTTAACATGAACGTCCCCACGCGAGTGGGCTTCCAGACGCCTTTTACCAATATCACCATGGATCTGACGGTCCCCTCAACACTGCGCGATACAGCGGTGATCATCGGCGGCGAGATGCAGGACGCAACCTATGGCGAGTTCCAGGAGGAGATGGACTTGCTCAACCGCACCTTTGCCGAGCTGATGCTCGAGGGCGATGCACATGGGCGGGTGTTCACTTTTCCGATCCCGACCTACAATATCACCAGCGACTTTGATTGGGAGAACGAGACCCTGGAGCCGATGTGGCAGATGACGGCCAAGTATGGTATCCCCTACTTTGCCAACTTTGTGAACAGCGATCTCGATCCTGAGGATGTGCGCTCTATGTGCTGCCGACTGCGGCTAGATAACAAAGAGTTGCGCAAGCGCGGCGGCGGGCTGTTTGGCTCGAACCCGCTAACGGGCAGCATCGGAGTGGTGACGCTGAACATGGCGCGAATCGGCTATCTCGCCACTGACGAAGAGGACTTTTTGAGACGCGTTGCGGCGCTCATGGACATCGCCAAGGAAAGCTTGGTGATCAAGCGACGGGTGATCGAGCGCTTTGCCGACGGTGGTCTTTATCCGTATTCGGCACACTATCTGGATGGTATCAAGGCTCGAACGGGCAAGTATTGGAGCAACCACTTTTCAACTATCGGCCTCTGCGGTATGAATGAGGCCTTGCGTAACCTGAATGGCTCGGACTTGACTATGCCCCAGGGGCGCGACTTGGCCGAGCGGACGCTGGCTTTCATGCGTGAGCGGCTCGTGGCATACCAGGAGGAAACGGGCAATCTGTTCAACCTGGAGGCGACGCCTGCCGAGGGCACGAGCTACCGCTTTGCCATGCTGGATCGGGCGCGCTACCCTGATATCATCACCGCGGGCGGGCAGGATGGCATGGAGCCCTACTATACCAACTCTAGCCAGCTTCCCGTGGGAGCCACGGATGATCTGTTCGAGGCCTTGGAATGGCAGGACACGTTGCAGACCAGCTACACCGGCGGAACAGTGATGCACGTGTTCCTAGGGGAGCGCTTGCGCTCGGCAGAGACGACCCGGTCGCTGGTGCGGCGCATCGCCGAGAACTTCCGGCTGCCCTATTTTACGCTGACGCCTACGTTCAGCATCTGCCCCGTGCATGGTTATCTGTCCGGCGAGCACTATACCTGCCCAAAGTGTGACCACGAGCAACCGTGCGAGGTGTACTCGCGTGTGGTCGGCTACCTCCGGCCGGTGCAGCAGTGGAATCGCGGGAAGCAGGCCGAGTTCTCCGAGCGACGGACTTTTGCGGTCAAGCCATCCCTGCAATCGGTGGACATGGCTGCATCGTGAAGATCGCTGGCCTGCAGCGGGTAACGCTGATTGACTATCCTGGCAAGGTTGCGGCTACCGTGTTCTTGGCAGGCTGCAACCTTCGCTGTCCCTATTGTCACAACCGTTGGATGATTGATGCATCCGAGGTGACCGAGATCATGTCGGTTGCTGATTTTCTGGGCTGGCTGGAGACGCGCCGCGGCTTGTTGGACGGGGTTTGTGTCTGCGGTGGCGAGCCCACGGTGAGCAGCGACCTGCCTGACCTCCTACGAGCTATCAAGCATCAAGGGTTCCTGGTCAAGCTCGATACGAACGGTACGCTGCCCCAACGTCTGGG
>CAZTMY010000080.1:0-9570 GCA_964614895.1 uncultured Anaerolineales bacterium | reverse complement strand
CGCAAGTCCTTGCGTGCCAGATCCTGGAAATTGTGAAGGGTGGCCTGCCGGATGGTAACACCGCCCAGCGATACCGGCTCTAGCACTGCGTAGGGCGTCAAGACGCCTGTTCGCCCCACGTTCACCCTGATATCGAGCAGCGTTGTGGTTGCCTCGCTGGTAGGAGCCTTATAGGCCACCGCCCAGCGCGGCGCGTTCCCGACAATCCCCAGATTCTCCTGGATGGCCAGATCGTCGATCTTGATCACGACCCCATCGGCCTCGTAGTTGAGCCGATCTCGCTGTTCCAGCCAGGACTCGCAATGATCCAGGACCTTGTCAAAGTCCGTCATCCGCACGATGTCCTCGTTGACCGAGAACCCCAGGTTCCGCAGATAGCCCAACGCCTCCCACTGGCTGGATACCGATGCCCCTTCCACATAGCCGATGGCATACGCCAGAAAGCGCAACGGCCGGTTGGCCGTCACCCGTGGATCGAGCTGTCGCACCGAGCCTGCAGCAGCATTGCGGGGATTGGCGAACGGCTCTTCACCCGCAGACTCACGCTCCTCGTTCATATGCGCGAACAGGTCCTTGGGGATATAGATCTCGCCTCGCACCTCGATCACGTCCGGAGCCGAACCGGCAGTGCCTGGTACCGGGATGCGCAGGGGCACGTTGCGAATAGTACGAACGTTACTGGTGATGTCCTCGCCCACACGGCCGTCCCCTCGCGTCGCTCCGCGCACCAGGATCCCGTTCTCATAGGTTAGAGCCACGGCGAGCCCATCGATCTTGGGCTCGACCACGAACGCCAGCTCGACCTCGTCGGGAAGCAGCCGACGCGCCCGCCTCAGCCACGCCAGGACCTCCTCGCGCGAAAAAGCGTCGGCTAGGCTGGTCATGGGATGGGGATGCTCCACCTTGGTAAAGCCGGGCAACGGCTCCCCACCCACCCTCTGCGTGGGAGAGTCGGGCGTCACCAGCTCCGGGTGCTCTTCCTCTAGCTCGCGAAGACGCCGCATGAGAGCGTCAAACTCGGCATCGCTGATGACAGGTTCACCCAGCGTGTGGTAGCGGTAGTTGTGGTAACGGATCAGCCGCCGCAGCTCCTCTATGCGCGAGGCGACATCCTGGCCCATCGGTATTCCTCCCTAGAAAGCGGCGACCAAGCAACGAGTGTTATGGAGGTAATGGGTACGCGAGAGGTGACGAGCGGATCACTTGGCCGTGAGATACCGGCCCACAACCCAACCCGAGTTGTCGCTCTTGTCTCGCACTTTCCACCAGACATACTGATTATCCCGCAACGGCCCGTCCAGCACCTGCACAATGGCGCCCTCGGGCAACGTCACGACGTGTTCCGAGGAAAGAGAGGCCTTGCTGCGCATGTTCAGCCCCGAGCTGCCCGTGCCCGAGACAACCGCTGCCCCCCCAACCTCGAGCCCTCCCGTGTCCACTCCCGTGCCGGCGGTCGGAGTCATGACGCCAGGTGGCGTGCCTGTGAAGGTGGCCAGGGGCGTGCCGCGAGAGCCAGGCACCTCGGTTGGATACACAGCCGTACCCCACAGGGTCGGAGCTTGGGTAGGCACGGCGCGCGTCATCACCGGGTGTGCAGGTGTGATGGTGCTAGGGGCGGGCTGTCGCGGGGAGAACACGACCACCCAGCCAACCGCAGCAGCCCCAACCAGAAGCGCTGGCAAGACCCTATCAAACATATGCCACCACGCTCTTTGCTCGCCGCCCTGAGATTGTAGGCCTCGACGTGGCATTGACCCCTCCCTACCGCGGATCGCAGGCCAAGTCTAGTGTCCATGCATGTGACTGTCAAAGGCAAAGCGGCCTGGCACGAGGGAATCCCCTTGGCCAGGCCGCACACGATCCAAGTGACAGCTCGTTGGGGCCTACTTGGAGAGGAAATCCTCCACGACCCATCCGGTAGCGCCACCCGCGTCGCGCACTTGCCACCAGATATAACCATCAGCGTCCTCAGGCCCGCCGATGATCTCGACCTTGGCACCTTCCCTCAGCGTCTTGACTTTGGCGTGGCCCGTCCCGGCACCAGCGCGCATGTTCAGGCCAGCGCCGCCAGTACCAGCAACGGTGACGTTGTCGCCAACCGCCAGTTCAGCCGCATCCTCCCCCGCCGCGGGCGTAGGCGTCACCGCCACCTCAGCAGGCGTGGGCGTGCGCGTCTTGAGCGGCAGGACCTCGCGTGTCGGCGTAGCAGTCATATCAAGGGCCGGCAGGGTGGGTTCCCCAGACGCTTGCTCCGTCGGCTCCGTTTCCTCGCTAGCCGCCGTTGCAGCTACTGTCGCAACCTGCGTAGGACTTGGCGTGGCCGTGAGGGCGCTCTCAGCGCCATCCCCAACCACCAGTGCCCAGATGCCTGCCAACACCAGGATCACCAAGATCGGGACAACTACCCACATCCACTTGGGAAAGAGATCCTGGCCCCCTCCCCCACGATAGCTAGAACGTGTTCCAGAGTCAGACCCCATGGGGACGCCTCCTTCGAGCCCGGCTTCAATAGCGGCATTATAGAGACTGTGCAAGCGAGTGTCAACGCATCTTGACCCCTTGGCGTATCCTCTTCCCATTCTGCCAGAGCTCGGGCGCATGCTTGGGATCGCTGCCAAATGTGCTATACTAGGCCTCAGCCGTGCTGATTTCTGCAAGACGTCGGCAACGGGGAAAACCTTCGGCAGCCCATCGCCCTGGTGGGGGATGTCGTGAACGATCAGGAAACGCTTCTCATAATCGACGACGACCACCGGCTAACGACGGCTTTGGACCTTTACCTTTCCAACCATGGATACCGCGTTGTGTGTGCCTACGATGGCCACGAGGGGATCCGCGCCCTCCACGAACATGCGCCGGATCTCGTCATCCTGGATGTGATGATGCCCGGGCTGGACGGTTGGGAGACCTGCCAGCGGATCCGCGAGATCGCCACCGTGCCCATCATCATGCTCACCGCGCGTGGGAACGAGGATGACCGCGTAACCGGCCTTCGCCTCGGCGCTGACGACTATATCACCAAGCCTTTCAGCATGCGCGAGCTTGAAGCCCGCATCGAGGCCGTCATCCGGCGCAGTCGATTCTCTCAACCCAAGGACAAGTCGCTCCTCTATGCTGACCGACTACTGGTTATCGATGGCGACAACTGGGAAGTCCGGCGGAATGGAAACGTCGTGAGGTTGACGCCGACAGAGCTGCGTGTTCTGTTCTACTTGGCCGCACATGCTAACCGCGTCGTCACCCACGAGGAGCTGCTCGAGCATGTGTGGGGCGCCGAGTATGTGGGAGAATCCGATTATCCCAAACTTTTTGTGTGGCGCATCCGCCAGAAGATCGAAGTAGACCCATCCAACCCCTGTTACATCACTACGGTTCGCGGCGTCGGCTACCGCTTTAACACGCTGGCATAGCTATCGGAAGGCAGGCCAGCGATGAGACAAGGACATAACGTATGAGTTCCGGCATCACGATCATCGGCCTCGGCCCAGGCGACGAGGGGACACTCACCCTATCGGCATGGGAGGCTCTGTCCAAGGCTGGAGAAGTCTATCTACGGACAGAGCGCCACCCAACAGTGGCGTATCTGCCCGAGCAACTCCGGGTTCATACGTTTGACAGCATCTATGAGCAGTTCGACAGCTTTGAGCACGTCTACCAAGAGATCGCTCGACGGGTAATCGAGCTGGGTATGCGGCCGGAGGGTGTGGTCTATGCTGTGCCGGGACATCCGTTGGTAGGCGAGACGTCGGTCCAGAGAATACTGGAACTTGCCCCACAACGCCAGGTATCAGTGAAACTCGTATCAGGCGTAAGTTTTCTGGAGCCTGCCCTGGAGGCGCTTGGCTTGGACGCTATGGACGGCCTACAGATCGCAGACGGGACGTCTCTTGGCCAGCAGTACCATCCCTGGCTCAATCCCGATGTGCCCGCCTTGATCGCCCAAGTGTATAACCGTACTGTGGCCGCGGATGTCAAGCTCACGCTCATGAATCTGTACCACGACGATCACCCCGTCGTGCTCATCCATGCGGCTGGTACGCCGCATCAATATCAGCGGCGGATTCGCCTGTTCGAGCTAGATTGGCAGACCGATCTGGATCACCTTACCTCCATCTTTGTGCCGGCGACGGATCAACGCACTTCGGTAGCAGCTTTCCAGGACGTGCTCGCCCGTCTCCGGGCACCCAACGGCTGCCCTTGGGATCGAGAACAGACGCACCAGTCTCTGCAAAGCCACCTCTTGGAAGAGACCTATGAGGTACTCGAGGCCATCGACGCCGATAGCCCGTCCAACCTGTCCGAGGAGTTGGGTGACCTGCTACTGCAGATCATGCTCCACGCACAGATCGCCACGGAGGAAGGCACTTTCAAGACTGTCGATGTGCTTGAGGCCATCATCGCCAAGATGGAGCGACGCCATCCGCACGTGTTTGGGGATGCCCAGGTCTCTGACAGCCAACAAGTCCTGCGCAACTGGGAACAGATCAAGCGCGCTGAACGCGGCGATCCCGCCAAGTCACTGTTTGACGGTATTCCCGCCGGCCTGCCCGCCTTGAGCCAAGCTCTCGAGCTGCAGCGACGCGCCAGTCGCGTTGGCTTTGACTGGGAATCACCCGAGCCCGTTTTAGACAAGATCGCAGAAGAAGCCCGCGAGTTGGGGGACGCGCACGATGCCGAGACACGCATACACGAGTTCGGAGACCTACTGTTCAGTCTGGTCAACGCGGCTCGATGGCTCGATATCGACCCAGAGTCCGCCCTGCGCCGCGCCAATCGGCGGTTCATCTCGCGCTTCCGACACATTGAACAGAGCGCCGCCTCTACCGGGCGCCCGCTAGAGGACATGAGCCTGACCGAAATGGATGCGCTTTGGGAGCAGGCCAAGGCCGACGAGGCAGATCTCACTAGGCCCACTCCTAGCATCAACGAGGAGGAACCCCATGCGTAGAATCAAAGTCCGTACCATTGCTCTCGCCGCGGTGCTCATCGCTCTCACGACGGTGTTCACCATGTTCGTACGTCTGCCGATCCCAGCCACACAAGGCTATGTGAACTTTTCTGACGTGGCCACCTACTTTGCGGCCTATGCCTTTGGGCCAGGTCTAGGCTTCGTGGCCGGTGGCGTCGGCGCCGCCCTAGCCGACCTGCTGGGAGGGTACGCGCAGTTTGCGCTCATTACGCTTTTCGCCCACGGGCTCCAAGGCCTTCTGGCGGGGCTGATCGGCCGCAAGGGAACACTCGCCGCACTGATCGCTGGGTGGGCGGCTGGTGCCGTGGCCATGATTGGCGTCTACCTGATTGGCGAGATCGTCCTGCTCGGAGTAGGTCCAGCGCTAGCCGAGATTCTGCCCAACCTAGGCCAGACAGCCTTTGGCGGATTGGTGGGGATTCCGCTGTATCTAGCCGTACGCCGTGCCTACCCGCCCATCGCACGATGGCGACCAGGAGCGGCCAGAGACGAAAGCCACGTCTCCGATCCATTCTGAGCTAGCAATTGGGCACGGAGAGGAACTCGCGTTGGCCATCATCGAACTCGTGGACATCGCATACGCCTACCCCCCTCTGGCCCCTGGGCTGGACAGTCCGATGGTGTTGCGAGGCGTGAATCTGCGCGCCGAGAAGGGCGAGCTCATCGGCTTGATGGGGCGTACAGGCGCTGGCAAGTCCACCCTCTGCATGTGCCTCAACGGTGTGGTCCCGCAGAGCACGGGGGGACACCTCACGGGTGACATCACCGTGCTCGGCCACGACCCAACGCGCATTCCTACCTCTCAACTCGCACGCGAGGTCGCCCTAGTCTACCAGGATGCCGAAAGCCAACTCTTTATGCCCACGGTGGAAGAGGAAGTCGCGTTCGGCCCCGAGAACCTAGGTCTGCCAAGTGCTGAGGTAGCCGAACGCGTCGCCTGGGCACTCCAGGTGGTCAGTGCAGAAGAACTGCGCCATCGGCAACCGAGTCAGCTCTCCGGAGGGCAGATGCAGCGGGTGGCCATCGCCGCCAATCTCGCGATGCTCCCGCGCCTGCTCATCCTCGACGAGCCCTTTGCGGGCCTGGACCCTGCTGGCCGCCGACAGATCGCACAGACGGTAATGCGGATACGCGCCGAGCGAGACGTGACGGTGCTGATCGCCTCCGCAGATGCCACGCTCATGGCACAGACAGCAGATCGGGTGGCTGTGCTCCACCAAGGGCGTATCGTCCTCGATGACGCGCCGAAGGCAGTCTTTGCCCAAGCTGACGTACTCGCAGAGGCTCGAGTCGGCCGGCCAGCCGTCGCAGAGCTAGCTTCTAATCTCAACCAAATGCTGGGATCCAGCTATGGCTGGGTGACCAGCGACCAAGCCCGCCACGACCTGGAGATTCTCCTCACCCCCGAGTGCCCCACATGAGCCAACCGGTTATCCAGATCGAAGGCCTCTCCCACAACTACGAAGCGCTCCATCCAGCGATTCATGATATCAGTCTGTCGCTCCGTAGAGGCACGTGGGTGGTCATTGCGGGCCCCAACGGTGCGGGCAAGACCACACTCGTCAAGCACATAAATGGCCTCCTGAAGCCCACCACTGGCTGGGTCCGCGTCAGCGGCATCGACACACGTGACGCGAGCGTTGCCGAGATGGCGCGACATGTGGGCTATGTGTTCCAGAATCCCGATCACCAGATCTTCTGCGCCACCTGCCGTGAGGAGATCGCGTTTGGCCCTCGGAACCTCGGTCAGCCCGAGGATCTGGTCAGAGCACGCACACAAGAGGCCCTAGCGTGGTTTGGTCTAGAGCCCTGGGCCGACTATCCACCAGCCCTGCTGAGCTATGGCCAGCGCAGGCTGGTTGCTCTAGCGTCGGTGCTCGCTATGCAGCCCGAGATCCTTATCCTAGACGAACCCACCGTCGGCCTCGATGCCATATCGGCCGACGAACTCTTGCGCATGGTTCAGGACCGCCACCGCGAGGGGCGCACCATCATCTTGGTAACCCACGATATCGCCCTAGCAGCACGCTACGCCGAAGAAATGGTGCTGATGGCCAACGGCCGTGTTCTCCTCCAGGGGGATGTCAGGCACGTGCTGACGCAGCCCGAGATGCTACGACAAGCCCACCTCGAGCTGCCTCAGATCACCGCGCTGTGCCAGAGCCTTGCACATCTTGGCCTCCCACAGGATGCGTTAACAGTGTCGGAGGCCACCAGCGCCATCCTGAGCCGACTGCGGTGCCAGCCATGACGCTTTCGATGGATATCTACAGCCCAGGTACGTCCTGGCTTCATAGGCTCGACCCACGCGCGAAACTGGCGATGGCCGCCTGTGGTGTGGCTGTCCTGCTCGCCATGCATAGCCTTCTCCTGATTGCGGGGATCATCGTATTAGCGCACGTCATCCTGCTCGGTGCGCGGGTCCCCTGGAGGCGCCTCCGCTCCCTATGGGCGCTCTCCGCGCCAACGATGCTTCTCATTGTCGTTCTGGGCACATTGCTCGGCCCCCACAAGGGGACAACGCTAGTCCAGGTATGGGGATGGTCGCTCTCGCTAGGGGCGCTCGCTGAAGCTAGCGCCACCGCATTGCGGATCATCGCCCTGGCGCTGGTGATTGCGATCTGGCTATTTACAACGGACCAGTCGAGTCTTGTGCGCGGACTGGTGGCGCTGGGGTTGCCCTACCCCTTTGGACTGGCCCTGGGCATGGCATTACGCTTTGTCCCCGCCATCGCTGCCAGCTTTCGGACCATATCGGACGCACAGCAAGCCCGCGCCTTGGATCTCTCCAAGGGCGGACTTGTGCGGCGCGCACGGGCCTATGTCCCCATCGGGGTGGCGGTCATCATCACCAGCCTGCGTGCAGCCGAGAATCTTTCCCGTGCACTGTCGTCACGCGCGTTCGCCAGTGATACCCACCGAACCGAGCTATCTCCCCTGTGCTTTGGATGGCGCGACGCCATCGTCACGCTAGCCGCCATAGCGGTCACAGCCGCCTTTCTCTGGTTGCGCTGGGCCTATGGCGTTGGCATGCATCCTTTGGGTCTCTAGCCCATCGCGAGCCGACGGCTACTTGCCGTTACGAGCCGCCCAAACCATCCCCCGCGTGACCAACTCGAGTATCTGTGGGTCTTGATCGAACACTTGCGCCACGTGACCAAGCGAGCAGTAGAACACGCGGCCTTTGCCATAGGACTTGGTCCACGCCACAGGCATAGCCACATCGTCGAAATCTGTCACCGCCAACACATGGATAGCGGGATCCCCATGCATGTAGTACTTTTCCGAACTAACGCAAAAGTCGGTCAGGCCCTCCGTGATGACGTGCTCGTGATCCACGATCCGCACAGTGTACTCCACGCCATCGCCACCTGGGTGCGCCACCCACTGCCCACCCACCATGTACTGGTACTCGGTCTCCTGGCGGAAGGAATCGCCCATCCCACCATGAACGCCCGCAATCCCCACACCGCTGCGGACCGCCTCCAGCAACGGCTGAAGCTGCTCCCGCGCGATGCTGCCCATCGTCCATTCGGGAACCAGCAGGTCATACTCGCTGAGCGGAAGCTCCGCGAACGCATCAAGAGTGTCCCTGACGTCCACGTCGAACCCTTGGCCCTCTAGGGCGCCAGCGAGTATCCGCGCGACCTGACGCGGCTCATGGCCTTCCCATCCACCCCAAACGATCAACGCCTTGCTCATAGCCTGTTCTGCCTTTCCTGCTACCAAGTTACCTATCTTGTATCACCCAGCCACGCGTGCGTCAACCCTGTCGCTAGACCCACGAGACATGGTATAATCGCCGCGCGACCCAAGAGAGGTGACGGATGCGCACACGCAGCAAAGCGCCCATCTCGGCCAGCCCACCTCAGGCGACGCGATCCATCAGCCGCCGGAGGCTTTTGCAGGCTGGCGCCGCCTTCGCCTCAGGCGCCCTAGCCTCCGCCCTCACGGCGTGTCGGACGCGCTACGTCGAGATACCACGCATCGTCGAGAGAGAAGTCGTCAAGGTCGTGACGCAGATCGTGCGCCAGACCGTGATCGTGCCTGCTACCCCCAAAGTCGAGACGCCGCAGGCCACACCAACCCCACCTGTAACCGAGCCGGCGCCAGCATCGCCTCTGACCATCACGCTCGATGGCATAGATCGCGGCTGGAACGTGCTAGCACGGCGCATGGTCCCCGCCTTTCAGGAGCTTTTCCCCGGCAGCCAGCCAGTCTGGCGCAGCATCACGCCATGGCCCAGCTATGCCGACCGCATCGGCGCCTTGGCGGCAGCAGGCGACCTCGGCGACGTAATCGAAGCTCCGCTCGGGACGCCCCTTCTCCTCTGGGCAAAGCAAGGCATCCTCCAACCTCTTGACGAGCTCGTCCGAGCAGAGAGCTACGATCTCCAAGGCGTTTTCCCCGCAGCCCTCAGCCACGCCACGCACGACGGTCACCTCTACGGAGTACCCCTCACCGCGCACCCAGGTGACTGCCTCATCCTGGCAAACGGCGATCTAGTCGACCCCGATCTGATCTACGAGCAAGGCGGCACTCTCCGCTTGAACATATCCGGGCTCGCCCTAGCCGATGCCTGCGGCCGTGCCGAGTGGTAT
>CAZTMY010000079.1:0-9757 GCA_964614895.1 uncultured Anaerolineales bacterium | reverse complement strand
CTTAGGCAAGATCTTGGCGCACTAGTCACGCAGCCAGGGATTGCCGGTGCGCTCAACCCCGATTGTGCTCGCCGGGCCATGCCCAGGATAGACAATCGTCTCATCTGGCAGCACCAGCAGACGCGTGCGTATCCCGCGTACCAGCTCCTGATGGCTGCTTGCCGGCAGATCGGTACGCCCCACTCCTCCGGCAAAGAGGGCATCCCCTGTCAACACAAAGCCACCCTCCTGGCTCCACAGCGATATGCCGCCCGGCGAGTGCCCAGGCGTATGAAGAACTTGCACCGTTCCAGAGCCAACCCTAAAGAGATCCCCCTCCTCCAGCAGTCGGTCAGCCTGCAGATTCGATGGCCCCGGGGCGAACTGTCTGAACAAAGCGGGGGGCTCCTTGAGCAACGGCGCATCAGCGCGATGGATAGCTATAGGTGCACCGACTCTATCAGCGACGGCCTGCGCAGCCAGCACGTGATCAAAGTGAAAGTGCGTCAATACCACAGACTCGACAACAATGCCGAGACCATCGATGCGGCCCACGATCCGCTCGGCTTCACCGCCGGGGTCAACCACCAAGCCACAGGCTGCCTCTGGATCATAGATCAGGTAGCAGTTAGTGCGTAAATCGCCCACTACCAGCGTCTCAACCTTCATGCCCCATCCCTCCCTCATGCTACATCAGCGGTTCAGAGTAACATCGTCCGCCCAGCCGTCAAGTTGCCTAATGGGTCCAATCCGCTATACTTTGGGCAGAGTATGTAGGGAGGAGGTCCCATGCGTTTCGCCGCCTTGTTTGGATGCACTCAGCGTGAGATCCCCGCCGACGCCGAGCTTGCGAGCCACCAACTCTCGCTTCGAGCGGGACTGGTTCGGCAGCTTGCGGCCGGTATCTACTCCTACCTGCCTCTAGGCTGGCGCGTCCTGCGCAAGATCGAGCAGATCCTCCGCGAAGAGATGGATGCCATCGGCGGCCAAGAGATCAAGATGCCAGTCGTCCAGCCGGCTGAGCTTTGGAAGGCCTCCGGGCGCTATGACGCCCCAGCACCGGGGGCAGCTCTGGTGCGCTTCCAAGACCGCGGCGAGCACGAAATGGTCTTGGCGATGACGCATGAGGAAGCGGTGACGAACCTAGCTAGTCAGGAAATCCGCTCCTATCGTCAGCTCCCTTTGATGGTCTATCAGATCCAGACCAAGTTCCGAGACGAACCACGCTCTCGCGGTGGCCTGATTCGCGTCCGCGAGTTCACCATGAAGGACGGCTACAGCTTTCACGCCTCCAACGAGTCTCTGGACGAGTACTACCCAAAAGTGTACGAGGCATACAAGCGAGTCTTTGCGCGGTGTGGCGTGAAGGCTCTCCCGGTCGAGGCCGACACTGGCATGATGGGGGGAGGCGCATCCCACGAGTTCATGGTCATCAGCGATGCCGGAGAGGACACCCTGATCGTCTGCCCCAAGTGTCACTACGCTGCCAACGTCGAGACCGCCAAGCTGGCCAAGCCCGACGGCATCGAGGGCGAACCGCTGCCCCTGGAGATGATACCCACGCCCAATACGACGACCATCGCAGCCCTGGCAGCGTCGCTTGATGCCTCGCCAGCGCAGACGCTCAAGGCTGTGTTTTACGCGACGCCGCAGGACGAGCTCGTATTTGCCATGATCCGTGGTGACCTAGACGTCAACGAGGCCAAACTGGCAAACCTTGTAGGTGCTGCCGAGCTACGACCAGCCACCGACGAGGAGATCCGTAGCGTGGGGGCTGTGCCTGGCTATGCGTCGCCCATTGGTCTGGACGGTGTGCGGGTCATCGCCGATGACTCGATCACATCGGGGACGAACATGATCACGGGCGCGAACAAGGAGGGCTACCACTGGATCAACGCCAACTATCCCCGGGACTTTGGCGTCAGCCAGATAGCCGACATCGCCCTTGCGCGTGAGGGGGATCGATGCCCCCATTGCAGCGCCGTCCTCCAGAGTATGCGCGGTATCGAGGCTGGCCACATATTCAAGTTGGGAACCAAGTACAGCGAGGCCATGGGAGCAACCTTCCAAGATCAAGACGGCGTCGCCAAGCCGCTGGTGATGGGCTGCTATGGCATCGGCACGGGCCGTCTGATGAGCTGCATCATCGAGCAGCACCATGATGACTATGGCATCATCTGGCCGGTGAGCGTAGCGCCCTTCCAGCTCCACATCGTGTCCATTGGCACTAACAAGCCAGCCGTCGTAGAGGCAGCAGACCAGCTTTACTACAGCATGAGAGATGCTGGCTATGACGTGCTTTACGATGATCGTGACGAAAGCGCCGGCGTCAAGTTCAACGATGCTGATCTCATCGGCATCCCGGTACGGCTGACGATCAGCCCCAAGACCATCGCCCAGAACAGCATCGAGATCAAAGCACGTTGGGACCGGCAGCGCCGGATGGTACCTTGCGAGGGAGTGAACGAGGCCATTGACGCATTACTCGCCGAGGATTCCCCGGCAGTGTCCAAGTGACGCACTCGCGTAGCATTTGCGTCCGCCTATCGCGCGTGTTATACTGAGTAGAAGACACTGCGTGGATGGAAGTGGGCGTGCTCCCACTTTTTCTGTTGCGGCGCTGAGCCACGCATGCTCGGAGGTGCACTTGCGCCATGAAGAGTGAGTTCGAGATCGCAATAACCCAATTGAGCGCTGATCGCAACCTCTCGCCCGAGGTCATTCTGGAGGCGATCGAGGCCGCGCTGGTTTCGGCGTATAAGCGTAGCTATGGTTCTAGTGAGAACGTTAGCGTCACCATCGATCCCCATACCGGCCAGGCGCGCGTCTATGTCCATAAGCAAGTTGTCGAGGCTGTCGAAGATGAGCAAGAGCAGATCGCGCTAGCAGAAGCTCGCGAGCACGATCCGGAGGCCACTCTAGGCTCAACCGTGAAGATCGAGCTCCGCCCCCGCAATTTCGGGCGGATTGCCGCACAGACGGCCAAGCAGGTCATCATGCAACGCATCCGCGAGGCCGAGCGCGATTCCGTCTATGTCGAGTATGTGGATCGCGTCGGCGAGATCGTCAACGGCGTGGTACGCAACGTCGACGGTCGCTCACAGAACGTGACGCTGGGTCTCGGCAAAGCCGAGGGGCTACTGCCTCGTGGCGAGCAGATCCCCGGCGAGTACTATCGCTTCAACCAGCGGCTCACGGTCTATCTAATTGCCGTCGATCGCTCAGGCCACGGGCCCCAGATCATCGTATCACGCCGTGACAAGGGACTACTCCGGCGCCTGCTAGAGCGCGAGGTACCCGAGATCTATAACGGGGCCGTGGAAATCAAGTCCATCGCGCGAGAGGCGGGCTCGCGTTCCAAGGTCGCCGTAGCCGCGCTCCAACCGGGGGTTGATCCTGTTGGCTCTTGCGTGGGTATGCGCGGCGTCCGGATCCAGAGCATCGTCAATGAACTCAATGGTGAAAAGATCGACATCGTCGAGTGGTCCAAAGACGAACGCACCTACATCGCCAATGCTCTCAGCCCTGCCAAGGTGACGAACGTCATCCTCAACCCTACCAACGGATCCGCCACAGTAATCGTGCCAGATCAGGCGCTGTCTCTTGCCATCGGCAAAGAGGGGCAGAACGCACGTCTGGCCGCCAAGCTAACCGGCTGGCACATCGATATTCGCAGCGAAACTGAGGCAGCTGAGGATGCAGAGCGTCTAGCGGCTGAGGCCAAAGAGGCCGCGGCGCGGGAAGCCGAGCTGAAAGCCGCTCGGGAGGCGGCAGCCGCTCTCCTCGCGCAAGCCGAAGAAGGGCTGGACGCCCTTGAGCTCGAGGAGGAGCCAGAGGAGCTCTCTACCGCTGAGACAGCCAAAGAGCTTGAGGCCCCAGAGATCAGCCCCGAGGTCATACCGACCGCTGAGGACGCCGACGTGATGGCGGAGGAAGAGGTCGAGATAGAGCTTGAGCCAGCGACTGAAAAGGAGTCCGCAACCGCCGAGGGCGAGGACGTCAGCTCCAAGCAGGCCATAGACGAGTTCGAGACGACCGAGATCGAGACCGAGGAACAAGGGGCAATGACAGAGGACGAGGAGCCAGCGTTGGTGGCCGAAGAAGAGTCCCTTGAGAGTGAGGCGGGGGACTGGGTGGATGACGAAGACCTCGACGATGCGGACGAACGCAAGAGTCGCTCCAATAAGCGAAAGCGGCAGCTTGTGTACGACGAGCGTCTAGGCCAAGTCGTTGCCCGCAAGCGACATAAGCGTAATCGAGACTGGGAGGACTGGGAAGAGGAAGAGCTCTACTAGAGCCGCTCCTCCTCCAACTCGCCTGAGGGGGGCATCCATGGCCAAGCCACGGATCCGGCGCCAACCACAGCGAACTTGTGTTGGTTGCCGCGCAGTGCGGCCCAAGCGCGAGATGGTCCGCATCGGCTGCACGGCCGAGGGAGAGATTTCGGTCGACCCCAGCGGCAAGGGGCCAGGCCGCGGCGCTTATATATGTCGCAATCGAAGCTGTTGGGAGCAGGCGCTGCGTGGCAACCGGCTTGCTCGCGCCTTGCGAACGACACTGACTGCGGAGCAGCGTGAGGAGCTCGCCGCGTTTGCCGCGCAATTCGACGACGTGACCTAGTCCGCATAATACATATCTGGCTCATCAAAAGAACGGCGCTGGGATTGTTGCGAGCAGGATCAATGCCGATGCTTTGTGAACGAGGATGGTAGGCATGAGGTGCACTTCGGCGCTGGATGCTTTGAGGGAGATGCCTATGGCTGCATAGGGAACCTACCAGCAGCCTCTTCCACTCCTCTCAAAGCCTCCCCAGAACCCGAGACCCGCATGTTCCGGCCAGCGAACTAACCATCGGAGAGCTCAGGCGCTATGTGATAGCACAAGCGCGCTCGCGCGTTCAGACACGCCTGGCGATCCAGCGGTTCTCGTGTGCCAAATTACAGAGGGGGAACTGCCATGGCAAAGAAACATAACCAGAGCAAGAGCCACGCAATAGGAGACTTGAGGGTCGGGAGAAGTGGGCGTGCTGTGGGAGATCCCCCAGCTAACCACAAGGCCCTTCAGGCCCGTTCCAGGCGTTCTGGCTCGTCGCGACCAAAGAGCCGGGGTGGCGTAGCTCCATCGACGCCGCACCAAGCCCCCTCCGCAGATCCCAATCCTACTCCTGAGGAGAGGAGCGACGCCCCCATCCAGCTCCCCGAGCAGATAACGGTGAGAGACCTTGCTGAGACGTTGGGGACTAGCCCCATCGAGCTCATCAAGCAACTCATGAACCTTGGCGTCATGGCCAACATCAATCAGCTCATCGATTATGAGACGGCCGCCATCGCCTCAGAAGAACTCGGCTACAAGGTCACAGAGGAGCAACCCGAAGAGGTGCCAGAGACCGAGGCCGAAGCCGAGGCCGCCGTCGATACGCACGTGCGCCGCACCGTCTATACGGAAGAGGAGCAACGCTATCTCACCACGCGCCCACCCGTGATCACCATCATGGGACATGTTGACCATGGCAAGACGTCCCTGCTGGACGTGATCCGCCAGACCAGCGTTCAGGAGACCGAGGCGGGCGGGATTACACAGCACATCGGCGCGTACCAGGTCACCGCGCAAGGCAAACAGATTACCTTCCTGGATACACCAGGCCACGAGGCCTTTACCGAAATGCGCGCTCGTGGCGCGAGCCTCACCGATATTGCCGTGCTCGTAGTCGCCGCCGACGACGGCGTACAGCCGCAGACACGCGAGGCTATCGACCATGCCCGGGCTGCCCACGTCCCCATCATTGTGGCCCTGAACAAGATGGACCTGCCCACCGCCAACCCAGATCGGGTCAAGCAGCAACTAGCCGATATCGGCTTGGTGCCTGAAGACTGGGGGGGCGATACCATCGTCGTGCCGGTCTCTGCCAAGACCAAACAAGGTATCGACACCCTACTGGACATGATTCTACTCGTTGCCGAGATGGCAGACCTCAAGGCCAATCCTCGCCGCAATCCACAAGGCACGGTCATCGAGGGCCGACTGGATCGCTCGCGAGGTCCCGTCGCCACGCTACTGGTCCATGATGGCATCCTCAGGGTAGGCGACGCCCTCGTTCTGGGCAACACTTCGGCCCACATCCGAGCCATGTTTGACTATCGCGGGCAGAACATCGAGGAGGCGACGCCCTCGCAGCCCGTCGTGGTGATGGGCCTACGAGACGTCCCGCAGGCCGGTGATCACTTTGAGAAGGTGGGCAGCGAGCGCATCGCCAGGCAGATCGCTAAGGAACGTACACAAGAGGCCGCAGAGGCAAAAGCCAGACGGCCCGAGGTCCTGTCGCTAGACGATATCTACGCGCGAGCCCAGGAAGGTGCCGCGCAAACCCTAAACATCATCCTCAAGGCTGACGTGCAAGGCAGCATCGACCCCATCCGCTCATCACTGGAACAGCTCGAGGTCGGCGATCTGACTGTGGATTTCATCCACGAGGGCGTCGGCAACATCACCGAATCGGACGTGAGCCTAGCCGTGGCTTCGAACGCAGTTGTGATTGGGTTCAACGTCAGCGTTGATGCATCGGCGCAACGCATGGCAGAAGCCGAAGGCATCGACGTGCGCACCTACGACGTCATCTACCGCCTGATCGAGGACGTCCAGAAAGCTCTGACCGGTATGCTCGAGCCCGAAGAGCAGGAGGTGGTGCGCGGACGTGCCGTGGTACGCCAGGTCTTTTCCATCCCACGCGCCGGGAAGATCGCGGGCGTGCAGGTGCGCGAGGGCAAGGCGCTGCGCAACGCCCAAGTGCGCGTGCTACGCGGCGATCAAGTGCTTCACGAGGGAAATGTCAACTCTCTCAAACGCTACACCGAGGACGTCCGCGAAGTCAGCACTGGCATGGAGTGTGGCGTAGGCATCGAAGGCTTTAGCGACTTTCAGCCTGACGACGTCCTCGAGTTCTTTACCATCGAAACGGTAGAGCGAACTGCATAGGCAGAGGATCACCATATGACAGGCTATCGCATCGAGCGAGCCAACTCGTTCATCCAACAAGAGCTGACTTTGGCCCTGCGGAACCGCATGCGAGATCCGCGCATGGATCCGCTCACGCTGACCGAGGCCCGACTGACGCCTGACCGCCGCATCGCGCGCATCTATGTCGCCTGCTACCGAGGCGAGGAGGCGCTTTTGCAGGGCATGGAGGCCCTGGAAGCGGCCAAGGGCGCTCTCCGGCACTATCTCGCCCAGCAGTTGCACTGGCGGTTCACACCCGAGCTCGAGTTCCGCGCTGATCGCACCTGGGAACATGCCGAACGAATCGACGCTTTGCTGGAGCAGATCGCCAAGGAGACCCCTGCGAACACCCTTGCCTCAGAAGAGTGCGACGAGCAGCATGTGGATCCCGGCGACCAGAACTAGGCTCATGGGAGGCTACTCGTAGAGAGCATGACGGCTAGCCAGACCACCGGGGTGCTGAACATTCTAAAGCCAGCGGGGCCAACGTCGCACGATGTGGTCGCCAATGTAAGGCGGGTGTTCCACCAGAGACGAGTGGGACATGCAGGCACCCTAGACCCGGCCGCCCGTGGCGTCCTTCTGGTTGGCCTCGGGCAGGCGACGCGCGTGCTAGAGTACCTTGGAGACCTGCCCAAGACGTATCGCGCTGGCGTCATCTTGGGCGTGAGCACGGACACTCACGACACTGAAGGCAAGGTCACACGCAGAGCTCCGTGGAAGCATATCCGTTGGGAGATGGTCCGTGACGCCTTGGGAGCCTTCCAAGGCGATATCATGCAGACGCCGCCGATGTATGCCGCCCTCAAGCGCAACGGCCGCCCCCTGTACGCCCTGGCACGTCAGGGCATTACGGTGTCACGAGAGCCAAGGCCCGTGCGGATTCACACGATCAAAGTGCTTGCTTGGCAACCGCCCCTCTTGGAACTAGAGATCGTCTGCTCGCGCGGGACCTATGTCCGCTCGCTGGCGCGCGATCTGGGGGATGCGCTGGGCACTGGGGCATGCCTCAGCTCACTGGTACGCACAGCCATTGGAGGACACGACCTCCGCCGCGCGGTCTCGTTGGGCGCGTTGACGGCGCTGGGGCGCAGCTTTGCGGAGGGGCATCTGATGAGCATCGACGTAGCATTAGCGCACCTCCCCACCGTCCGTCTTTCGCCAGCGCAGGCGCAGAGCATCCGGCATGGTCAGTCGCTGCGGCTCCACGTCCCACCATCCCGCGAGCCGGCCCTCGCTCTAGATGAGGGAGGCCGCGTAGTGGCCATCCTAGTGCGGCACGAGGGCGAGACCTGGCATCCAACCAAAGTGCTCATGCCTGCAACCGACACCTAGCTTGCACACGCAAAGGCAGAGTGGTAGGAATCATGGAGCTATACCACAGCCTAGACGACCTACACGCCACCGAGGATACATGCATCACCGTCGGCACGTTTGACGGCGTCCATCGAGGGCATCAGTCCCTCGTCGTCCAACTCGTGTCCCACGCCAAGGAAACAGGGCGCCTAGCAGGGGTGTTGACTTTTGATCCGCATCCCCGCGCCGTACTCCACCCAGACGATAGCCCCGCCTACCTATCTACGCTTGAAGAGCGCGTTGCTTTGCTGAGGGACCTAGGGCCAGACCTGGTCGTCGTGGCCCCGTTCGACTTGAGCCTGGCCGCCATGCCCGCAGAGCGCTTTGTGCGCGCCCTCATGGACCGGCTATGCATGGTGGAGCTATGGATCGGCAAAGGATTCTCCCTCGGACGCGGCCGGGAGGGCACGCCAGCTCGGCTGGCAGAGCTGGGCAAAGCGCTAGGCTACACGCTGCGAATGGTCGGCCCCGTCTATGATGATGGCTCCCCCATCTCGAGCACACGTATACGGGAGCTGATCCGCGGCGGCGACGTGGCCGCTGCGAACCGCCTACTCGGCCGCTGCTATCGGCTATCCGGTGCGGTGATCTCAGGAGACCGGCGCGGCCGTAAGCTTGGCTTCCCGACGGCGAACTTGCAGCCTGATCCCATGCGCGTATTGCCAGCCGATGGTGTGTACGCTGCCTGGGCCGCGTGGGGAGGTGCCTGTCGTGCAGCCGTGCTGAACATCGGCCATCGCCCCAGCTTTGGGGGACGAGACTATGTACTCGAAGTGCACGTCCTAGATTATGAGGGAAGCCTCTACGGCAAGGACCTGGATCTCTACCTCGTTCAGCATTTGCGCCCTGAGATGCGCTTCGCAGATATCGACGAGCTCATCGCTCAGATCGCGCGCGACGTCGAGGCCACCCGAAGGCTGCTACAAGGCGTATCAGCGCCTCACCTGGCCGAGCTTCAGCAAGACGGCGTCACCGAGTTGGATCACACCGCGGATCTCCAGATCCGAGTACGCGGTGCCTGCATGGCCGATCTGCTACGGCAGGCTGCTGGGGGCATGTTCTCGCTGATGGATAGCCGGGTCGCTGCTCGTGGTCAACGTGTGACGCGCCAAGTCCAATTGGAAGCCACCGACAGGGAATCGCTGCTCGTGGACTGGCTCAACGAGTTGCTGTATCTCTCGAGCAAGCATCACGAGCTCTATGACGAATACGCTCTGGAGGTCGGCGATCAGTCGGTATCTGCTACCTTGCGCGGCACAGACGGCTGGATCCCTCAGCGGGAGATCAAGGCAGCCACCTTTCACAACCTGGTAGTGAACGTGCACGGTAGCCAATTGGAGGCGCTTATCACGTTCGACGTGTAACAGTCTCTGAATTCGCTAGTGACATGGGGGGCAAGTACCATGGTCAGAAAAAGCGATCTCGTTCG
>CAZTMY010000078.1:0-9777 GCA_964614895.1 uncultured Anaerolineales bacterium | reverse complement strand
GACCAACGGGGATGGTGGCAAGCAGGTGTACATCACAGAGGCGGGCTGGAACGATCATCCTCGCTGGGCACGGGCGGTTTCGTCCTATGAGCGCATACAGTACACTGTCGATGCCTACCAGATAGCCCTGGAGAAATGGGATTGGTGCGAGGCTCTGTGTATGTGGGCCTTTCGCTATCCACGGCCGGCGCGTAGCTTCCAGGATGGCTTTACCTTTGTGACGCCCGAGTTTTTGCCAAAGCCGATCTATTCGGAGGTGGCTCGTTACGCGCATGGGCAACCGTTCGAGTATCTGGAGCCCTGAGCCGTGTCCACGAGCATTCAGCACCGGCTAACCTGGTGGCCCTTGGGACTAGGGTTGGCGGTAGTGGCATTCGCGCTGCTCAAGATGGCTTGGGGGGCGATGGGCATCGGCCTACATCTCGGGCGCGATGAGGTGTGGGAGGGGATACAAACACGCGGGGTGTTTCGGGTGGGGATGGAGGCTAGCTATCCCCCCTTCGAATCGCTGAGCGATGATGGCTCGGTACAGGGGTTCGACGTCGATCTGGCCCGGAGACTTGGCGAACGATGGGGCGTGGGCGTCCAATTCGTCGATCTGCACTTTGATGGGCTGATCGATGCTTTGGCTGCGGGCAAGTTCGATCTGATCATCTCGGCTCTGCCCTACGATGCACGTCTCACGCGTGATGTGGCCTACTCGGAACCGTACGTATACCTTGGGTTACGCGCTATATCGAGGGCTAGCGATGGCCCCGTGTCTGACCTGGGTGCCTTGCAAGGCCGGGTGGTTGGCGTGGAGCTTGGCTCCGAGGCGCATCAGTACCTGCGACTTCAGATGCGCGACCACGGTCTGGAGATAGAGATCCGGGCGGTACGGACTCTGGATGAAGGCGTGGAGGCCCTGCGCTGTGGGGAGGTCTTTGCCGTGGTTTGCGACCGGGTGGATGCGGCTTCTTACACTCGAGAGGGTGACCTGGTTGGTGGAGAAGGGTTGCTGACGGCAGAGCCCGTCGTGATCGGCGTTCCGAGCGATGCACCAAACTTGCTACGAGAGGTCAATCGAGCGCTCCAGGCCATGCGCGAAGACGGGACGCTGGCTCAATTGGAAGAACGCTGGTTCCAATAGCTTCAGGCGAACAGACAGGGAGTGGCGTTGTGCAGGAACTCGAAAGCCTTCGTATAGTGCGACGTCCGGCGTGCGAGGCCACCGACATGGATCTGCTGACTGCTATGCAGAGCGAGAGCTACGCGATCAACTTTCCCGAGTATACCTTCCGCACGCATCTCTTCCGGCCCTGGTTGGGCTCTGGCATTCATCGGGGCGAGGTATGGGTCTATACGCTGGATGGCGAGGTCGTGGGCTGGTTATGGTTGGAGCTCGGGTGGCCGCGACGTCGAGCGCACATCGTGCACGTCCAGGTGGCAAAGGCGCACTGGGGGCGTGGCATCGGTCGCCGTATTGTCGAGGATGGCATTGCTCAGGCAAAGTCTGCTGGACGTAAGAAGCTGACGCTGACGGTGACCAAGTCAAACGCCCGTGCGATGGCTCTTTACGCGCATCTAGGCTTTTCCGTGCTCGAGGATCTAGGTGATCGCCAGACCATGGTGCTGGAGCTATGACGGGTTCTCGTTCTCCCAAACGACCTCAACGGTGACATCTCCTAGAGTAACCTTATCCCCTGGGTGGATCTTGAGGCTACGGCGGGTCTCGACAGTACCGTTGAGCAACACTTGGCCTGACTGGATGAGGTGTTTGGCCTCGCCTCCCGAGCGGACGAGCTTTGCCAGCTTCAGGAACTGGTCCAGACGGATGGCGTGTTCTTCTTCTGATGGCTGCATGGCCCTCCTTCTAGAACAAAGCGGGCGCCACCGCTGGGTAGAGCCCGCTTTGCTGCTGTGTTTGGCGTCGGCCTATTTGCCCGGGCAGGCAGCCTCCACGGCTGGGTCGATGCCCTTACCTGCATACGCCTTGTCAAAGTGTGTGGCAAAGTCGCTCGCCAGCTTGCGGGCGCGCTTGTCGTAGGCGTCCTTGTCGTCCCACGTGTTCTTGGGCCATAGGACATCCGACGGGCAGTTCGGGCACTGCTTGGGAACCATCACGTGGAAGATTGGGTCTTCCTGGTATTCGACGTCCTCAAGAGCTCCGGACAGGGCTGCCTGCACGATCTCGCGCGTTAGGTTGATGTCCATACGGGAGCCTACACCGAACGGGCCACCACTCCAACCGGTGTTGATCAGGTAGACGTTAGCGCCGTACCGGTTCATATAGTCCCCGAGCATGTCGGCATAGACGTCCGGGTTGCGGGGCATAAAGGGCTCAGCGAAGAAACGCGAGAAGGTAGATACAGGATCGGTGATGCCTGTCTCGGTCCCGGCCAGCTTGCTCGTGTACCCCATGAGGAACCAGAGCATGGCTTCCTCACGCGTTAGCTTGGCGACCGGCGGCAAGACGCCGTTGGCATCGGCGGTCAGGAACAGGATCGTCTTGGGATGACCACTCACCGAGGACGGCTTGATGTTCCTCAAGAACCGCAGCGGATAGGACGCCCGCGAGTTCTCCGTGATGCGCCCATCGTCGAGGTCGAAGAAGCCTTTGGGGTACATCATGGCGTCCTCGACAATGGCGCCATGCACGCGATAGTCCGCCTTGTGGAAGACGGCGTGGTAGATCTCTGGCTCTTTGTCCTTCCGAAGGTTGATAAGCTTGGCATAGCAGCCGTTCTCAAAGTTCGCGATGCCATTGGGAGACCAGCCGTGCTCGTCGTCGCCCAAGAGTGCGCGCCGAGGATCGGCCGAAAGGGTCGTCTTGCCCGTGCCGGATAGGCCCAGCAGGAGCGCGCAGTCGCCGTCGGGGCCTTCGTTGGCTGAGCAGTGGAGCGGCAGGATGCCCTCTGCCGGCAGTATGTAGTTCATGACGGTGAAGATGAGCTTTTTCACGCTTCCGCCATAGGCAGAGCCGTACACGATGCCGAGACGCCGATCAAAGTCCATGGCCACGGCCATGTTGGAGGTCCTGCCGCCGGGGAGCTTGCGTAGGCGGCCCTCGTAGCGTTTTGGATCGAGCTTGTCAAAGGGGAGCGCCAACAAGAGGAACTCACGCTCGGCGAAACAGCTCGAGGCGATGTCCTCGGGGATCGGTCTGAACATGTTGTCGGTAAACAGAGCCGTAAGAGCCTGGTCGGTGATGGTTGTCACGGGCAAGGCGTAGTTACTGTCGGCGCCCACGACGCGGTTCGTGATGTAGACGCGCTCCTTACCCCATAGGGTCGATAGGGCGTCCTCAAAGAGCATGTCAAAGGTCTCGGGATCGAGGGGGATGTTGTTGGGGGAGTCCCAATCGATCGTGTCGGCTGAAGCCTCGTGCCTTACGATGTAGGTGTCCTTGGGACTACGGCCCGTCGATTCTGGCGGTACCCAGGTTGCGAGAGCCCCATTGGCTGAGACCAAGGCCTCCTTGCGGTCGACCACGTCCTGAATGAGCGTCCGACGGTCGAGATCCGTTAGCACCACAGCGTGCTTGCTGAGCATTGTCTTCAGTTTTTCTTGCAGGACTGCTGTTGGTATCGGGTCGTATGCCATGCCTCGCTCCTTCCACTGAACTTGACCGACTGCCTCTTGTGCGGTAGGCCAATCCGAGTCTCGGCCGACATTAGCCAAAGCACGTCCTCGCGCTCTATGACTAGACGGGACAGACCGCCGGGCGTCCGCTGGACGCGGGATGCCCTGATGCAGCGATGGAGCAAACGCCACTTTCCCCCATTTTAGCATCCTCAATATCATAGCGAATCCGAAGGATGTGTCAAGGCGAGGCGTTCGGATTTGCCGATTGCCCAGACCGACATGTTTGCCTAGAATCGGTTTGCTGCAGGGATAGAAGCGCGGGCAAGTGGAGTGAGGAGCGAATGATGCCCAAAGAGAGTATGACGCCTAGGGAGCGCTGGGAGGCAGTACTGGCTGGCGAGACACCGGACCGCGTACCCATGGACTACTGGGCCACAGAGGAGTTTGATGCCAAGCTATGCAAGTCTCTACGTGTCGGATCCGTGGATGAGGCGCTTGAGCAACTTCACGTTGACCGGCCATTGGGCGTCGGCGGTCGGTATGTGGGCCCGCCTATTCCGGAGGACGAGGACGTCTTTGGCATTCGATATCGTGATGTGAACTATGGAGGGGGCGTGTACCGTGAGGTCACAAACCATCCGTTAGCAGCCTACTCTTCGATAGAAGAGATCGAGGCGAACTATCGCTGGCCGGATCCAGATTGGTGGAGCTACGACCACCTGCCGGATGTAATTCGGGGGAAGGAGCATCTCCCTATCCGGGGCGGCGGGTCAGAGCCGTTTCTGACGTACAAGGCTCTGCGCGGCGATGAGCAGGCTTTTATGGATCTGGTGCTGAATCCCGGCATCGTGCACTATTGCTTGGACAAGCTATTTGACCTGGCGTACGAGAGCACGCGCCGCATCTATGAGGCGATTCCCGGCAAGGTGCTGTTCAGCTATGTGGCGGAAGACATGGGCAGCCAGGAGAGCTTGCTCTTCTCCCCCAAGCAGATCCGTACCTTTTTGCTGCCCCGCATGAAGCGCATGATGGACCTGGTACACGAGGCGGGCGCCTATGTGTTCCACCATAGCGATGGGGCCATCAGGCCGATGATCTCGGATATGATCAACATCGGGATTGACATCCTGAACCCTGTTCAGTGGCGTTGCAAGGGCATGGATCGCGAGGGCCTGAAGCGCGACTTTGGCGCCGATCTGGTCTTCCATGGCGCCATGGACAATCAGAAGACGCTGGTTAGCGGTAGTGTGGACGATGTTGTCCGCGAAGTGGAGGACAACCTGCGTATCCTGGGGGAAGGCGGGGGGTATATCCTCGCACCTTGCCACAATATTCAGGTGGTGAGTCCTGTGGAGAACATCGTGGCGATGTACGAGGCTGGCTATGCCGAGGGCTGGAGCTAGTACGCGAGTGACGATAGAAAGAGAAGAGACATGTACATAGGGCGCTTTGTGCTTGTGGGTCAGACGACCGAGGGGCGCTGGTATCTGGGATACCGTGTGTCCTCGCGCTCCTTCCCGAACCGGCGGATTACCGTGTCCGAGGGGCGGGCAACGGTGATGCCGACCGAGGACGCACCACCAGCGGACAATCCCTATATCGCTTACAACTGCTTTCGCAACTACGACCAGGTGGGCATCGTTGCCAATGGCAGCCACGTGGATCCGATGATCGACAAGGTGAGCCTAGGGTACCCACTGCGCGACGCGCTGGGCCTTTGCTCGCTGGCGCTCGATTTTGAGCATGACAGCTATAACACGCCACGGGTCACGGCGGCGCTAGATGCTTCACGGGGCAAAGGCTACCTAGGCATCGTGGCGGACGACCAGCTCCTCATCCGCCAGGTCAATCCGTCGCCAGGGGAGGCCTTGCTTATTGCCACCTATCAGACTACGCAGCCCACCCCGATCTACCTGCGTGGAGGATCGGCGCAAGAGCTGGCCGACAGTCTCTTTGCGGCCGGATACGAACACCCGGTGAGCTCGTTGGTGGCCATACCCACACATGCGGGCTGGGAACTGGCGACCCACAACGCACGATAGGCTACATTCGGTTCTAGGTGCGCGGGACAACGGGCAGGATGACGCGTGACCTACGCTCAGTGTCGTGAAACACCGTCTGGTTTGCCGTTACCATCTCGGCGCTGATGGCGCTGTCTTGGCCCGTGTTCAGGTTGCGATCAAACCTGGGAAAGTTGCTGCTGCTGATCTCGATGCGAACAGCATGGCCTGGCAGGAACAGGTTGCTCGTGGGACCTAGCGCGATCTCGTAGCGTACTACCTCGCCCGGCGTGATCGGGGCGGGGTGCAGCGGGTCTCGGAAGCGGGCGCGCACGATGCCGTCGCATAGGTTGCGCGCATAGCCACATGGCCCTACATCGACCAGCTTGGCGGTCCAGTCTGTATCCACTGCTGATGTCACCGCGTAGAGGACGACGCGAACGGGTCCGGTTACCTCTAGCGCCTCCTCGAGCGGCTCGGAGGTGTACACCAGCACATCGTTGCGTTCCTCGATCTTGCGTTGATCATAAGCGCCCGCGGGTAGCGCCGGCGCCCAACAGCACAGCCCGCCTCCGTGCGTGGGGACGGGGTCGGCCGGGTCGTAGGTATAGCGGTCTGGAGGGTCGGCATCGGGCGCCTGGCTGGCAAGCCGGCCATCTCCACGCAGGCTGTTGGCGTTCCCGTGGCTGGTGAGATAGTAGGGCGTCTCGACGGCCCGACTCGGCGGCCAGTTCTCCTCGTAGCGCCAGCGGTTCTCCCCCATGACAAACAGGCGGACTGGCGGTTCGTTGAGCCAGTCAAAGCTCGCGCCCTTGAGCCAGTGGTCGAACCATTGCAGCGTCATCTCCTCGAGATTGAGGAACAGGGACGAGCTCTGCGCTCCAAAGTCGACGTCGCCCACCGTGCTGGTGACGGGACCATGCGCCCAAGGGCCCATAATCAGCCGCTGTCCCTCGCGGCCACGAGAGGTGGCGCTGTGCTGTCGTAGGGTGGCATAGCTGCCTGTCGTGCTAGCGGCAAAGAGGTCATACCAGCCGCCCATGTGGAGCGCGGGGATGGAGGCCTCGGCGGCTTGGTCGAGGACGGCTCCAACGCGCCAGTCGCGGGCGTGCCGCTCCCTGAGCATCCGCGCATAGCCCGGAGCAAGGTCGTCGCGGCCCAGGATGGGATCCTCCAGCAGAGGGAGGCGCTTGAAGCGTTCTCGCGAGGTCGTCTCGTCGATCGCTTTGAGAAACGAGGCGCGAAGCGCGGCGCTCTCAGTCTCGGTCAGATCGAGGCGCTCCATCCTGTGACCAGCCTCAGCTCCCAAGCACCATGTGAGCGCAACGCCTAGCGACAGAGCCCCGCCGGGATAGAGAAGGCCATGATAGATGTCCGTGGAGGTCATCTGAGGGACGAGAGCCTTCAGCGCCGCAGGCTTTTGCGAGGCCGCTGCCCACTGGGTCCAACCGCAGTAGGATCCGCCCCACATGGCGATATCACCGTTGCCCCACGGGAGCTCTGTTGCCCACTGGATGGTATCGTACCCATCCAAGGCCTCGTCAAGGAAGGGCATGAATTCCCCATCCGATGCATGGCGGCCACGCGTGTCCTGCGTGACGACGACATAGCCGCGGGCTGCGGCCCGCAGGCAAAAGTCAGTCCCCACGTTCTTGTTGTACGGGGTGCGGAGCAGCAAGACAGGCAGGCGTTCGGCGGTGTCTGGGCGGTGGACATTGGCGCGAAGGACGGTGCCATCGCGCATGGTGGCCTTGACGTCGCGTTCGATCAGGATGCGTGTGTGATTCATGAGATTCTCCTCTGGCAGGAGCGTTCAGCTTACCACGGTTGGATTATCGAGCGTAGGCGCGGCTCGGTCAAGGCTCTGAGACTCGACGGCGGCGGCATTTGAGAATACACTCGCTCAGTAGACAGTGTGGGAATAGGAGCAAAGAAGCATGGCAAGCAAGCTACCGCGACGTGATCAGGTCAGTGTGGAGGATACTTGGGATCTTGTGCCTCTGTACGATAGCGTGGAATCTTGGGAGGCCTCTTTTGCCGAGTGTGAGGCGCGGATGCCGGACGTGGCATCTTACCAAGGGCGATTAGGGGAGAGCGCCAGCGTCCTGTCCGCAGCGCTGCAGGTCTGGCTGGCAGCCCAGCGGCACGCCGAGAAGGTGTACGTCTATGCCCATCTGAAGGCTGACGAGGATCTTGGGGTGGGCCAGCATCAGCAGATGCTCGACCGCGCACGCGGCCTCTATGCACGGCTATCAGCGGCTGGATCTTATATCGCTCCCGAAATCATGCGGATACCAGACGAGACGATGGCTGTCTGGCTCGATGACGAGGCGCTGGTGCCCTACCGGTTTTGGCTGGAGAAGGTCCTCCGGCACAAGCCCCACACCCTTTCACCAGAGGAGGAGCGCCTGATGGCGTTGGTGGCGGAGCCACTGGGCGCGCTGGAGCGAATCTATAGCGTGCTCAAGAACGTTGACCTTGCCGCCCGGCTGCCCGACGTGCGCGATGAGGAGGGCACAACGCAACTTTCGCACGCGACGTTCATTCGACTGCAGGAATCGCCTGATCGGAATGTCCGTCGTGAGGCCTTCCAGGCCTACTATGGCGAGTGGCACGGCAACCGCGCGACGGTGGCCGCCGCCTTGGATGGTGCCGTCCGTACACACCAGTTCGAGGCGCATGTGCGGGGCTTTGATTCGTGCTTGGAGGCGTCGCTGTTTGAAGATCGCGTGACGGTGGATGTGTACCGCGCATTGATCGACGCGGTCCACGATGCGCTACCTGCGTTCTACCGCTATATGGCGCTTCGGAAGCGTCTTCTGGGCGTCGAGACAATGCACATGTACGATGTGTATGTCCCTGTCGTGGACGCCCAAGCGCCGCGTTACACGTTCAATGAGGCCCAAGAGGTGATCCTAACCGCTCTCGAGCCCTTGGGCAGCGAGTATGTGGAAACACTGCGCAAGGGGCTGGCGTCGCGTTGGGTGGACCGATACGAAAACATCGGCAAGCGTTCGGGCGCATACTCCTCTGGTTGCTACGACTCGCCGCCATACATACTGCTCAACTACACCGGTACTACCGACGCCATGTTCACCTTAGCTCACGAGGCCGGGCACTCGATGCACAGTTGGTTTGCCAAGCAGACCCAGCCCTATCATCTGGCGCAGTATGCCATCTTGGTGGCCGAGGTGGCGTCGACGGCCAACGAGAGCTTGTTGACGGAGCATCTCCTCGATGTGACCGAGGATCGGCAGACCCGCGCCTATCTGGTGGATCGCTATTTGGACTCGTTCCGCGCTACCCTGTTTCGCCAGGTCATGTTCGCCGAGTTCGAGTGGCAGATCCATCGAATGGTGGAGGAGGGCGGCGCGTTGACGCCGGATACGCTTGACGAGGCCTATTTCGATCTTGTGCGTCTCTACTATGGGGATGCCATCACCTTTGACGAGGCGGATAGGCCTATCTCCTGGGAGTGGGCGAGGGTGGACCACTTTTTCTATGATTTCTATGTCTACAAGTACGCTACGGGCATGGCCTCGGCAATCGCGCTGGCGCGTAGGATCTTGCGCGATGGCGAGTCGGCTCGCCGCCGCTACTTGGATCTACTTCGGGCCGGTGGCAATGGCTACCCGCTAGACCTGCTGCGACGCGCGGGTGTTGATCTCACGACGCCGCAGCCGGTGTCAGAAGCACTGCAAGAGTTTGAGCGCATGGTCGACCTGTTGACCGAGCTAACCAGCTAGAGGTGGGATCGTAGCTGGTTCCCTAGAGCTTGTAGCCGATATTCCTCAAAAAGTCGTGCCGCCAGGTGGCATCCTCCGGCCCTTCGACGCCAAGTGGCGGCTGGCCGTCCACTATGCCGAGAATGGCGCGGCCGAGGTCCGTCTCACCCACGATCACTTGGGTGGCGTTGGCAGTGGCGCAATAGATGTGGCACACCTCGGGTACTAGCTTGAGTTGATTGAGAATGTTGACCGGATAGACGCCCTCGCCGAGGAGCAGCACAAAGCTGTGACCGGCGCCGATGCTGAGGGCGTTGTCGCGCGCCTGGGCGATCAGGCTGTCGTCGGTGCCAGTGCACCTGACCAGGCGCGCGCCCGATGCTTCACAGAAGGCGAGGCCGAAAGCGATCCCGGCCACAGAGCTAACCAGCGTTTCGTGGATATCCTCCACGGTCTTGATAAAGTGGCTTTGCCCAAGGATAAAATTG
>CAZTMY010000077.1:0-9852 GCA_964614895.1 uncultured Anaerolineales bacterium | reverse complement strand
CCGTTGTTGACGGCACTCATGTGTCGGAGGATAATGCCTCTCAGTGTAGAGCGCCTCGGAGGACTCGTGGTCGATCGTCCCCACAAAAGCCTTGGACTATCCGTAGGCAGCGCGCTGCTGGCTGCGATGGTCGCGGCATTCCTAAGCCTTCTGTACGCAGCCCAACGCCAGCCCTTTGGCGGTCAACGGGTCGCTTTGCATGCCATGGCCCTAGCGCTTCTCGCCGCTATCGCCTGGGTCGTGCTTCGCATCGTGCGCCTTGCGGCTCTGTGCTATGCGATAGACGATGGCTATCTCTGCGTGGACATGGGACTGGCGCGGTGGCGTGTTCCCTTGGGGAACGTACGGCAGATCACTCAACCCAAAGGAACTCCCACAATAAGGTGGGGCTGGCCTGGCTGGAATTACGCCATCGTTCGGCCCAATCCCGACAGCCTCGCCTATGCGGCGAGCACGCTCCCCGAGCGACGTTCGCTCCTCCTTCAAGGCCAAGGATGGTCCCTGCTCATCTCCCCCCGCAACCCTACAGCCTTTGTGCACGCCTTCGATCAAGCACGGCGGACACGCCGACCTGTTGGGCCCGTCACGCGTGAGCCACTCGGCCTGGCATCCTGGCCGATCTGGCGAGATCACACCATGCTCTATCCCATGATCATCGGCGTGATAAGCGCCCTGCTACTGTACGCGAGCGCGGCGCGCGTCTACCCCACACTTTCGAGGCAGATCACCGCCATCGGCACCGGCGCGGCGACACGCATGCTAGTGCCGCAGGATGCCGCCAAAGCTATCCCAGCCGTTGCGAGCCTGGTGGCGTCTATCAACATGGTCCTCGCCGTCCTATTGCATCGACAGGATCGCATCCTGGCGCGCCTACTGACATACGGCTTGCTGGTGCAGCAAGCGATCCTATGGATCAGCCTCTGGCAACTGGTAAAAGGCTAGACATGAGTAGCTGGGGAGCTGCGATCACTGGCGTTCTCGTACCCGCGGCGCTCATGTGGTTTGCCCTGCGCCAGCGATCGCTCACGATTCCGGCAGCCGTCGGAGCCAGCCTGGTTACCGCTGCCTTGGCCTTCCTAGCTGGCTGGGAATGGGCGGTCGGCATCGACACCTATCTCCTGGGATTGGTGGCATGGGTTCCATTCCGTAGCCGTACCAAGAGCGAGGCTTTGGATCGTCCCGACGCGCACGCGCTCCTCCGTGCGGCGGACGTACTGGCGCCCCTTGCCTGGCCCGTCGCCACCGCCGTAGCGAACGTTGTCCTCGGTGGCGCTAGCCTGTCACTGGCTATCTATGCGGGCGCCTTGGCTTCATCCAGCGCCGACCTGTGGGCCACAGAGGTCGGCGTCCTGAGCTCCAACCCCCCTCGTGACCTAGTGCGGGGCTCGCCGGTCTCTCCAGGCACTGTTGGCGCCGTATCTCCGCTGGGGCTGGTGGCAGCCGTCCTAGGCGCGTGGGGCATCGGCCTCGTCACCATGGCTACCCAGACCCTACTGTCCCTCTTCAATGATCAGCCCATGGATGCCCAGTGGGGTCTTCTGCCGTTGGTGTGTGCCTTCGCGGGGCTCACAGGCACCATGGCCGATAGCGTGCTTGGCAGAATCGCCCAAGCTATGTACTATTGCCCTCGGTGCGACCGAGCGACCGATTGTCCACGACACCACTGCGGCTCCGTTACCCAAAAGGTGCGCGGGTGGCGCGGCCTTACCAATCCGGGCGTAGATCTGATAGCTAGCATGATAGGAGGTGCTGTCGCACTTGTGCTCTGGAGGTGGCTTGCATAGTATTGATCCGTTTGGTACAATGTCTGCTAATGGTGCTGCTGGGAACAACGCAATCGTGGAATCTTAGGAGGTTTGGCATGGGGCATCGGGAAGAAATCTACCAGGGCGTTTTGGAAGGCGATCGGGATCTGGTCACCGAGCACGTAGCCGCTGGCCTAGAAGAGGGTATGACCGCCAGCGAGATCCTATATGAAGCGCTTATCCCAGCCATGAGCGAGGTCGGGCGGCTCTTTGAGATCAACGAGTACTATGTGCCCGAGATGCTCATCGCAGCCCGTGCCATGAAGGCCGGCCTCGCGCTCATCCGGCCCAAGCTAGTGGAGGAGGATGTCGAGCCCATTGGCAAGATTGCCCTCGGTACCGTCAAGGGCGACTTGCATGACATCGGCAAGAACCTAGTGGGTATCATGATGGAGGGCGCCGGGTTCGAGGTCATCGATCTCGGAGTTGACGTATCGCCGCAGCAGTTCATCGACGCGGTGCAGAAGCAAGACGCACAGTTGATCGGCCTCTCGGCGCTGTTGACCACCACCATGCCAGGCATGCGTGACACCATCGACGCTCTGACAGAGGCCGGCATTCGGGATCAAGTCAAGGTGCTCATTGGCGGCGCGCCTGTTACCCAAAAGTACGCTGACGAGATCGGCGCTGATGGCTATTCACGCGATGCCGCTGGCGCTGCCAACTTGGCCAAAAAGCTCGTCGGCGCGGCTTAACCACGCGCCCATAGACTCGCCACTTCACGGGGCCTCCCTCCATAGGGAAGCCCCGCGTTGCTCTGACGCTCCTATCGGCTCGTGGTATAATCTCGACGAGCGAAAGGAAGTGTCATGCTCGGCGAACGAGTGATTTCCCCCAACCGGCATCCCGACGAGGCTACCATCGAGCAGAGTCTCCGGCCGCGCAACCTTTCCGAGTACATCGGCCAGGAACGCATCGTCGAGACGCTCCTCGTCACGCTGACGGCCGCGCGGGAACGGCAAGAGCCCCTCGACCATGTCCTGCTGCATGGGCCTCCAGGATTGGGTAAAACTACCTTGGCCAACGTCATCGCCGCAGAGATGGGCGTCAACATCAAGGTCACCTCTGGACCGGTCATTCAACGCCCGGGCGATCTCGCCGCCATCCTGACCAACCTGCGCGCCGGGGACGTGTTGTTCGTGGACGAAGTTCACCGACTCGCCCACGCCGTCGAAGAGGTGCTCTATCCCGCAATGGAGGACTATGCCCTGGATGTGATGATCGGCAAGGGCCCCTCTGCGCGAAGCATCCGGCTGCAACTCCCACGCTTTACCCTGGTAGGAGCCACGACGCGCTTGGCTTTGATGACCTCGCCCCTCCGAGCTCGCTTTGGCGTCATCTGCCGCCTTGACTTCTACGATCTCGAGTCCATGTGCAGCATCGTGGAGCGTTCCGCTCGGATCTTGGAGGTCCCCATCACGCCCGACGGCACCCGCGAGATCGCTGCCCGCTCTAGAGGCACCCCGCGTGTCGCCAATCGTCTGCTCAAGCGCGTTCGCGACGTCGCTCAGGTACGCGGGAACGGCGTCATCGACGTAGACATCGCTAGAGAAGCGATGAAGCTCTTGCAGGTAGATCACCTCGGCCTTGACGACTCGGATCGGCGCGTCCTTGAGACGATCATCGACAAGTTCGATGGGGGACCTGTCGGGCTTGACACGCTCGCAGCTGCCTTGAGCGATGATGCCGACACCATAATGGACGTCTATGAGCCGTTCCTGCTCCAGCTAGGGTTCCTGGAGCGTACACCCCGTGGCCGCACTGCCACACGCCGCGCCTACGAGCATCTCCACAGAAGCGTGCCCCCATCCATCCAGATCCAGGAGAACCTGCTCTGATGGCACGGGCACGCGTCGTGGATGCCCGCGGGCATCCACTCTCGCCATGTTCCATCCAGAAGGCGAGGCGGTTAGTCGCTGCCAATCGCGCGTCAGTCGTCTGCGAGGAACCGCTGACCATCCAGCTACCGTACGAGGTGCATATCCCCGAGCCCCAGCCCGAGCCAGGACCAGTTCTGGAGAATCAGCGCTTGCTCCTCCACATCTGCTGCGCTCCGTGCGCCACCTGGACCCTCCAGCACCTGACCGAGCTGGGCGCCTCCGTGACCGGCTACTGGTTCAACCCCAATATCCATCCTTTCTCGGAACATGAGCGCCGGCGCCTGTCACTCGTGGCATTTGCTGAGAAGCAGGGCCTGCCTATGGTCTGGGAAGAGGGCTATGAGATGGTAGCGTTCCTACAGGCTGTTGCCGACGATCCCAGACGTGGCCATCGCTGCCGCGAATGCTACCGGATGCGACTGCGGCGCACCGCCCAGCGAGCCGCCGAGCTCGGATTCGAGGCCTTCACCACAACCCTTCTCATTAGTCCCTACCAGAACCTAGAGATCATCCGCCAGGAAGGGGAAGAGGCAGCGGAGGCATATAGCGTACCTTTCTACTTTGAGAACATGCGCCGAGGGTTCGCGTACCATCACCGTTTGGCCCAGGAGCACGGGCTGTATGAGCAACGCTACTGCGGCTGCGTGTATAGTGAATGGGAATCGTTGACGAAAGATACCAGCACACGGAGCGCACGTTGATATGCTGACCAGTGCGTTTGACTATGATCTCCCAGAGGAGCTTATCGCCCAGCATCCTGCGGTACCGCGTGATACGTCGCGGCTTCTCGTCATTGACAGAGCGACTGGGACACTTTGCCACCAGCGCTTCACCGACATCCTTTCCTACCTGCGTCCAGGCGATGTACTGGTGGTGAACGAGACTAGAGTGATCCCAGCCCGTGTCCAGGCTCGAAAAGTGCCTACGGGCGGAAAGGTGGAGCTACTGCTGCTATCACGCCACGCCCCCCTCCGCTGGGAGGCGCTGGTGAAAGGGCGTCCTGTCCGCGTGGGCCAACGCCTAGCGATTGGCCAAGCCAAAGGTCAAACGGTTGGCGCTGTCGTCACAGCGATCACTCCCTCGGGTGGCCGTCTGCTGCACCTAGAAGAGCCCATCGATGACCATCTCGACCAGCTCGGAACCACGCCACTCCCGCCCTATATCCACGCCAACTTGGACGATCCCAGCCGCTACCAGACGGTCTACGCCCGAGTCAAGGGCTCCGTCGCGGCGCCCACCGCCGGGCTACATTGGACGCCCGAGCTGATTGAGCGGGCAACAGAACGGGGCTTGCAATGGGAGCGCGTGCTTCTGCACATTGGCTTGGACACCTTCCGCCCGGTTCGCGAGGAGCGTGTGGAGGATCACGAAATCCACACCGAGTACTGCCGGCTAGATGATGCTACCGCCCAGCGGCTGAACCGAGCTCGTGCTGAGGGGCACCGCATCGTCGCTGTAGGCACCACGAGCGTACGCGTTCTGGAATCCGCAGCGCGTGGGCCATCGGGTTCGCTACAGCCTCTCGATGGACCAACCGCCCTCTTCATCCGACCGGGCTACACCTTTCGCGCCGTGGACGCACTACTCACCAACTTTCACCTACCCCGCTCCACTCTGCTGATGCTGGTCTCGGCCTTTGCAGGGATGGAGCTCATCCGCCGAGCATACGAGGAAGCCGTTCGCCAGCGCTATCGCTTCTACAGCTTTGGGGATGCCATGTTAATCATCTAGAGCCAAGGCCTGCTATAAGACACAAAAAGAGGCGGCCGGGGGTCCCCGGCCGCCTCTTTTCTCCGCGCCCTACTTAGATAATGCCAAGCTCCTTGCCCACCTTCTCAAAGATGGCCAATACACGATCCATCTGCTCGTCTGTATGCGTAGCCATGTAGCTAGTCCTCAGCAAGGAGAGGCTTGGTGGTACGGCTGGCGGGATCACCGCATTCACATAGATGCCGGCATCGAACAACGCCCGCCAGCAAGCGAACGTCTTCTGCTCATCACCGATGATGATGGGAATGATCGGCGTCTCACTTGCGCCGGTGTTGAACCCCAGCGCCCGGAAGCCCTCTCGCATCTTGCGCGCGATAGCATGCAGGCGGTCAACGCGCTCCGGCTCTTCACGCAGCACGTGCAATGCGGCCAGTACAGCCGCCGTGTTGGCCGGGGTCATGCTGGCGCTAAAGATGAGGGAGCGTGCGTGGTGCTTGACATAGTCGATCACGTCGGCTGCCCCCAAGATCACTCCACCCAACGAGGCGAAGGATTTGCTGAACGTGCCCATGATCAGATCGACATCATCTACCATATCATAGTAAGCAGCCGTCCCACGGCCATGCGCCAAAACGCCTAGCGAGTGCGCATCGTCCACCATGAGTCTAGCGCCCCACTCTCGGCAAAGCGCCACGATCTCGGGCAGTGGGGCGATGTCTCCCCCCATGCTGAAGACACCATCTACCACCACCAACTTGGCCGAGTCGGCAGCGCTCTCGAGAACGGCCGCCAGATGTTCCATGTCGTTATGTCGATAGCGTTTCATCTCGCCGTACGACAGCCGACAGCCATCCACAATACTGGCGTGGTCCTCGCGATCAGTGATGACCACGTCACCACGGCCCACCAAGGCCGAGATGGTGCCCAAATTGGTCTGCATCCCGGTACTGAAAACCAAGCCTGCCTCTGTCCCCACGAACTCGGCGAGCTCATGCTCCAGTTGCTCATGCATGGCCAAGTTACCGTTCAAGAAGCGCGAGCCCGTGCAGCTTGTGCCAAAGTGGCGCGTCGCCTCGATGGCCGCCTCGCGCACCTTGGGATGTGTCGCCAGTCCGAGATAGTTGTTGGAACCGATCATGATCATCCGCTTGCCGTTGATGACTACCTCGGTGCCTTCGGTGTCATCCAGCGGGATAAAGTACGGATAGAGCCCCGCTGCTCTGACCTCCTTGGCGCGCGAGAAGGATGCGCACTTGGCGAATAGATCCATGGCATATCTCCCTAATTCAGGCGATCCCGATCATGAGCGGATGCGACAAATACCAGCTACATTATACTCGCGATACGCGAATCCTTGCCAGTCAGCCATAGCAAGGCTGGCGCCGCATCTCTTTTTGAGCTTATGCAAAGTGGTGGTAAAATAGCGAGCGAGCTACAGTAGGGCTTGGCACCGGAGGGAGCGCGCAATGCGCGAGGCCATTGAGCTCTTTTTGCGAACGTTGGCTGAAGAAAAGGGCTACGCTAGCAATACCATCGTCGCCTATCGCAATGACCTAGCACAACTCCACGGTTTTGAGGCCGGTAACCATCAGCGAACCGCATGGAGCCAAGTCACCAAGCAAGACCTCGCCAGTTATGTGCGCTGGCTGTGTGATGAAAAGGAATACGCTGCCGCCACTGTAGCCCGCAAGGTCGCAGCGGTCAAATCCTTCTTCCACCACCTGAAGGACCAGGCAGACATCGCCACCGATCCCACAGAGAAACTGCACTCGCCGCACGTGCAAAAGTACACGCCCGTCTCACTCTCAGAATCAGAGGTCCGAAAGCTCCTCCAGGCACCGCTTCGCGCGAGCGGTGCCCGCAGCTTGCGAGATGCCGCTCTCCTTGAACTGCTATACGCGACGGGTATGCGCGTCAGCGAGATCGTCAGCCTAGACGTTGACAACGTTGACCTCGAGCGATGCAACGTCCGATGCCTCAGCAAGAACCGCCACGGGGAGCGGGTCCTGCCCTTCCATCGGCGCGCTGGCGAGAGTCTGCGCACCTATCTGGCGGAGGGGCGCCCGCAGCTATTGCGCAATCACGGCGAGCCGGCTCTTTTCCTGAACCATCGTGGCCAGCGCCTCACCAGGCAAGGCCTTTGGCTCATCATCAAACGCTACGTCAAACAGACGGGGATAGAGACCAGCGTCACCCCTCATACGCTTCGGCATTCCTTCGCTCGCCACATGCTCAAGGGAGGCGCCGACGTACACGAGGTCCAAGGGCTACTCGGACACGCCAACGTGTCCACCACCCAGGCATACACCCACGTGCGCGAGGCCTATGACGAAGCCCATCCTCGCGCGAATTAACGACGCCTAGCGTCTGGCGCCGAACATCTTCCATCGACTCGTTATGCCAGAGAGGCTCGCCCATGATGCGCGCCAACACCCGAATGGCCATAGAAGCCGCAGAATACGTCAGATCTCGTATTAGCATCCGTCCCAAGGCGGGGCTTATCCTGGGCTCGGGCTTGAACGCTCTGGCAGAGCATGTCCAGGAACCGGTTGTCATCCCCTACGCTGACATTCCGAATTTGGCCGTCTCCACCGTGAGCGGCCACGCGGGCCGGCTTGTGGTAGGCATGCTTGCTGATTACCCCTCGGCAGTCTTGCAAGGCCGCGTCCACTACTACGAAGGCTACACCCCCGCCGAGATCACCCGGCCCGTACGTCTCCTCAAGCTTCTGGGCGTAGAGACGCTCATCATCACGAACGCGGCCGGCGCCGTGAGTCATCACCTCGCCGTTGGCGATCTTATGGCCATCATCGATCATATCAACCTCCCGGGACTCGCCGGGCACCACCCGCTCCGCGGCCCTAACGATGAAACCCTGGGGCCTCGCTTCCCAGAGATGACTGTTGCCTACGACCGCCACCTGCTGGCCATCGCGCATCAAAGTGCCCGCCAACACCAGATCGCGCTCAAGGAAGGCGTGTACGCTATGGTCGCTGGCCCCAGCTTTGAGACACCTGCGGAGGTGCGTTACCTGCGCACCATCGGTGCCGACGCCGTCGGCATGTCCACAGTTCCAGAAGTGATAGTCGCGCGCCACGCCGGCATACGAGTCTTGGCCATCTCCCTCATCACTAACGTCGCCGTCGATAGTCTCGAACCCACCGAGACCAGTACCAACCATCAAAAAGTCCTGGCCGCCGGTGAACAGGCCGTCCCGCACCTCGCCACTCTCATCCAAGAGATCCTGCCGCGCCTTTCGCCTCACACTCCTGGGAGCTGACGAGTGTTCGATATCGTCACCAACCTGCTCGACCTCATAGACTGCTACGCCCCATGGCTCTACGTGGCATGCCTGGCGATAGCGCTCTACTACCTAAGGCAGTATCTGCTGGCGCACCGTGAGCGCACTAGCACCATCTTTACCATCGAGAAGGAAGTGGCGGTTCACCGCCAGGGCAAAGCCATATCGGGTATCGGCGTGGCGTTTGGCATCGCCGCCGTTATCACGGCCGTCAAGTACTATGTGGTGCCCAATGTGGACCTCGCGCAGCTAACACCACCGACGCCGACTATGACCTTCAGGCCGCCTACGCGCCAGCCACCGACGCCCAGCGCCACGCCTATCACACCTACCACAACGCCCCGACCGAGACCTACCGCAGCGCCGCCCGCGACGGTACTCACCAGCACGCTGACTCCCACGCCTCCCGCCGCCTGCACCAATCAGGACGTCTGCATCACCTCACCCAGGCCCAACGAGATCGTGTCCGGCAACGTCCGGATCATGGGCACGGCAAGAGACGACCGGTTCCAATTCTACAAAATCGAATACGCTCAGGGAGAGGTTCCCACATCTTGGAACGTCTACGGTGAGCTTCACTATCAGCCCGTCACCGATGGCGTCTTGGCTACCCTCGACGCCGGCGCTTTGCCCGATGGCGTATACTGGCTCCAACTCGTCGTCGTGGACGAGACTGGCAACTTTGGCCCACCACACCGTGTGCGGATCATCATACAGAACTCCTGAGCATTGCCCGCGCTCCGCCACGCCGCTAGGCACGGAACGTTCGGAGGATGCATCATGACAAGTTCCCAGGGAACCGACCGCCCCGAGGTCCAGACGCGCCAGGAGATCGACCTCATCCTACGTGGTGGAACCGTCGTGACCATGGATCCGGCGCGCACCATCCACGCGCCCGGCTCTGTGGCTATCCAAGGCACCGACATCCTGGCAGTAGGACCCGTCGAACAGATAGACGCTTCCTACCGCGCACAGCAAACCATTGACTGCACCGATCACGTCATCATGCCCGGTCTCATCAACACTCACACCCATGCACCCATGGCACTCCTGCGGGGCCTCGCCGATGACCTCAGATTGGACGTCTGGCTTCACGGCTACATTCTGCCCGTCGAACGGGAGTTCGTGAACCCCGAGTTCTGCTATCTTGGCGCCC
>CAZTMY010000076.1:0-9969 GCA_964614895.1 uncultured Anaerolineales bacterium | reverse complement strand
CAAGTGCAACCGCGGTTCGGCCATGGTTACGTTCACGCCAGAGGCCCCTGGACGGATTCTGGTTTTTGAGCTGGCGGCTGGCCAGAGCCTCATTTGTCAGAAGGACGCGTTCATGGCGGCCGAGGAGGGCGTCTCTATAGCGATGCACTTCCGGAAGCGTCTTGGTGCTGGTCTTTTCGGTGGCGAGGGCTTCATTCTGCAAAAAATCAGCGGTCCGGGCACGGTCTTTCTCGAAATCGCTGGCGATGTGCGCGACTATGATCTGGCCGCCGGCGAGGTGATGCAAGTCGATCCAGGACACATTGCGTTGTACGAACCCAGCGTCGATTACGATATCAGCACCGTGAAAGGGATCACCAACGTCCTATTCTCGGGAGAGGGCCTGTTTCTGGCCACATTGCGCGGCCCGGGCCACGTTTGGCTGCAGAGTATGCCTATCCCCAACCTGGCACAAAAGATTGCAAGGTATATCCCGAGCAAGGGCTAGCTCGGTAACAAGACGACATAAAGGGGGCTGCGCCATCTGGCGCAGCCCCCTCGCGTTGCCGGCACTACCCTAGCCGATGCCCAACACGCCCAATAACCAGACCAGCGCCGGAGCGATGACCAGGGCCGGCAGGAAACTGGCAATCCGGATGCGCTTCAGGTCCAGGAGCAGTAGGGAGATGCCGATGATGATGACACCTCCTGTGGCGGTCATCTCGGCGATCATGGCATCTGTCAGTATTGCCTGGACCACTGTTGCGCCCAGCGTGATGGCACCTTGCAACAGCAGGATCGTGATCACTGAGAAGATCACTCCGATGCCCATAGAGGATGCAAAGACCAGCGCCGCGAAGCCATCGAGCATCGATTTGATGGCCAGCAGCGTATAATCGCCTGTTAACCCATCCTGGATAGCTCCCAGCACCGTCATGGGGCCCACGCAGAAGACGAGGCTCGCGGTGACGAATCCCTCCGTGAACAGGCCGAGATCGCCTGATCCCAGGCGTCGCGTGGCTAGCACCTTGAGTCCATCGCCGGCACGCGATAGCCGCTCATCCAGGCGCCACCACTCGCCCAGGATGCCTCCGACGAGCAAGCTGGCCATCACCAGGAGGATGTTCTCCGTCTCCAATGCCATCTGCACGCCCGCGAGCATCGTCACGAGACCCAAGCCGTGCTGCACGGTATCCCGGATGCGGGGTGGGAAACGTCGTCCCAACCACGTGCCAACGCCGCCGCCGATGAGGACGGCGGCGGCATTAATCAGCGTACCAATCATCTTGAGCCGTCGATCCTGTCTTTTGTGCTAGCCTTCAAAGAAGGGCAGCTCTTCTTCGTCAAAGTACCAGACGCCGTTGCTCTCTAGAAACTCGTGGGTTTTTTGCAGAAAGGCATAGTGCGAGTCTTCCGACTTGGCCAGCGATTGCCACATCTCTTTGGCTTCCGTGGACTGGACCGCGTTCGCATTCTTTATGTATTGCTTATACCCGCGCCTCTCAAAGTCCATGGCCAGCTCGAGAGCCTGCAAGTCGTTAGCATCATCGGGTAGCAGTTGGCTCGCATCCTCGGCATCCGGAAAGATGTGCGTCGGTTTGGCTGACTGGGCGAACTCGAGTGCCTTTCCTGGAGAAAGCCAGCCGCTATCCTGCGCCAAGCTGGCGTATTGGCCCCGCAGGATGTCCAGGTGCTTCCCTTCCTCATCCACCAAGCTCTGGAATACTCGCTTACCGTCCTCCGACTCGGTCCGAGCCGCCGCCTCTCGGTAGAAGCGCTGCCCCCACAACTCGGTCCGCATCCCTTGTTTGAGAATGTCAAGAGTCTTTTCCAACATCATTCGTGACTCCTATCTTGGATCGCTATACCCAACCTCCCATAGCTGTCAGCGATTCCCAGTTGCTCATAAGCAGCTCGAAATGCTGCATCTCAGCTTGGGCCAACCAAGTGTACATAGCGCAGCCGGCTTTGTCTGCCATAGACTGTGCTGCTGTACGGTAGAGATCGTAGCTCTGGATCTCATTACCAAGCGCGATGAAGAGCACCTCGAGCTCATTGGTGGCCCCATCTGCCGTCTTTTGGATGACGTCCGGATCTGGTGGAAAGAGCTTGTTACCGAGATCGATGTCGGGCACGGAAATGTCGGGCAGCAGCACATAGCTGCCTCCACCCTCTATGGCGTGAATCTGGCGTTCGATCAAGTTCGCATGCTTGGCCTCGTCATCGGCAAGGGATTTGAACAGAGCCCGACTCTTCTCCCCGACGGTATCGGCGGCGGCCTGCAAGTAAAATGCGCGACCTTCCTGTTCCAAGCGCTGCGCTTGGAACAGAGCCTCCAAGGCAACATTCCTTGCTGACATGGTCGTCCTCCTCTGGATCCCCGCAGCTAGGCTGTAGATAACCGCGGATGGCCGCGCATTTATGCCAGCACACAGATCGAGGCAGGTCGCTTGATCCGGAGTGCCAGCGTCTCAAAGATGCGGAAGCGATGGTCCAGTCCCTCGTTCCCAAGGTAGGCAGTGGCGATATCCTGGCCTAGCACGATATCCGCGTTCCAGGCGCTAGAGCCTACCAAGAGCGCCTTGTCAGCTGGCATGTCCGGATACTGGAACACGCCAGCCTTCACGACACTCTCGACCATGGCCATCTCGCGGCGCCCGTGCTGCATCAGGCTTGCTAGCTCCGCGTACAGCTTGGGGTTGAGCACAAGGGCAAAGGGCTCCTCGATGCCCGCTTGCCTGAGCGTCGCGATGGCGCGCGAGACGGCACCAAAGGGCTGTCCCATTGCCGCCCAATCCCCGAGGGCCGATTCGTGCTCGGCGGCCTTTATGAGGCCACCTACGATCAGCTCATCCTCGTGGCGTGTGAGCGCGACGGCGGCCATGGCCACTGCGCCCAAATCTAGGCCGTGTGACGTCTGATCGGCGATGGCGAGATGCTGCGCCTTGAGCTTGAACTCGCTGGCGAGCTCCGTCAGCCGGATATAGTCAGCGGACTGAGCGGTGAACGCGCCATCCTCGGTACCGAATCCGAATCGTGGCGCTACCTGAACGCCCCAGCCCATCGGGCCGGCGATCTCTAGGAACTTGCGCCCAACCAGCGCCTTTTGGGCTACGGTGACGACCATGTCATCGATCTTGGACCAAGTCTCCTCGCTGATAGGAGCTCCGGCACGCATCAAATAGTCGCTCATCGTATCCTCTCTCTCATATGGTCTGGGCGTGCTAGTCACGATCGATCAGGCTGCCAATGACCGGGGGGGCCTTTGGGCTCGCAAGCTCTTGCTTCTCCTCGGGCGAGGCTTCGGTGGCGGGCGCCGCTTCCTCCTGGGCCTCTTCGAGCAGGTACTGGAACACAGCGGCGTGGTGGATCTCGTGATCGCGGATTCGCTCTACCAGTGCTTTGAGATCTTCCTCGGTGATCTCGGAGAGCTGCTCCGAATAATCCTCCGTCACCTCGTGCTCCACGTCAATGTCGGCTTGCAGGTTGGCGGCGATGTCGTCGGTCAGCAACAGCTTCCGATGTTCAAAGTTAGGATCGCCCCCCTTCTCAAACATCTCCTCTGCCAGCCAGCCGAGGTGCTGCATCTCGTTGATGGCTATATCTTCAATCTCCTCGGCGGGCTCTTTGTCGGGCGTGAGGAACGCGTGGTAGAGGTATTGCAGGACGACCGAGTACTCGTGGCGGACGCCCTGATCAAGGATCTCTTTGAGACGGGGGGGCAGCCCCTCGCTGGTTGCTTTGCCCTCGTCTGCGCTTTCCTCCACGCTCTCTGATTCGCTCTTCAGTTCCTCGGCCAGCCCTGCGAACTGGCTCTTGTGCACAAGCTCGTCATGGAGAATGCGCGAGAGCAGTCGTCGGATCTTGGGGTCGTCGATGCGTTCGATGTGATCGCGGTACTGGTCGATGGCTTGCTGTTCCAGATCGACATCCTTCAGCATTTGTGTCTCGGCTGGCGCCAACGACTCGTCTACTGGAAGACGCTCCATGGTCGGATCACCGCCTAGCTCGACGATAGCATCAGCCAACCAGTGAAAGTGGCGCATCTCTTCGCGCGCGATCCCCTCGATCTCAGCAGCTTCCGCTATCTCGCCGAGGGCATAGGCGTGCCGCAGGTACTGAATGATAGCTTGATGCTCGCCCTTCATGTCGTCAAGCAGCATAGCGACAGTAATCTCGTTCATCGTGACCTCCTTGCGATCATCGGCACAAGCCTCTCCTGTGACGCTAGGCGTGATGCCCTTTGGTGCGCTCTCGGGCAAAGGTCCTCAGGTCAAACCCATCAGAAATAAGACGGCTCTCGTACCCAGAGACATCCACTTTGGCTCTCATGAGCTGACTGATGGGGCCCACACGATCTCTGTCACCAATGACGATAGCGCCAATAATATGACCATGCTTGAGCACCAGTTTACAGTAACGATCCTCGCGCTCATCAGTCATGGCAACGCACCTGAGCTCAGCGCTATCAGGCGGGTTTGCTTCTCCCAAGGAAGCCAGGTCAATGCCCACGACTTTCAAGGTTGTGCTAGGGACGATGTCTTCGTACGTGGCCTCGCTGTCGCCGCCCAAGTAACGCCCCAAGACGCGACCTTGGGTCACGGCGGCTGGGATGATGCCCCATACATGGCCCGCAAACTCGGCGGCGTCTCCCACGGCATAGACGTTGGGCGCGTTGGTAGCCAGATGCTCGTCCACGACGATGCCGCGGTCACAGGCAATGCCGGCAGAAGCCGCCAAGCCGACGTTTGGACGTACGCCCACGGCCACAACGATCATGCCGGCGTCCAACGTGGAGCCATCTTGTAGATCAATACTCAGGCCGCTGGCGTTTGGTCGGATCTGTGCACACGCTCGATCCGTTAGTACGCTCACGCCACGCTTGGACATCGCCTGGGCAAGAATGCGAGCGCCGTCCTCGTCGAGCTGGCGCGGCAGCAGTCGCGGCAAGAGCTCGATCACTGAGACCTCGAGCCCGCGCGCTCGGAGCGCCATAGACAAATCCAGGCCCAGCAGTCCACCGCCGATGATGATGGCACGGTCCGCATGCTTGGCTCGCTCACGGATGGCCAGGGCATCCCGCATGGTCCGCAAGCCAAAAACGCCCGGGCTCTCGATGCCCGGGATGGGCGGCATCCACGAGTGTGCTCCAACGGCTAACACGAGAGCGTCATAGATATCTGTACTACCATCGGCGAGTACAATACGGTGTTCTTCTGGTGAAAGCGCCGTCACGCCGGTTCCTGTGACGTGGCGGATGCCGCGTTCAGAATACCAGGTATCGGGGTATTGCAGGATGCTCGCTGGGGCATCATCGCCCGCGATGAGGTCGATCAGACGCGGCCGAAGATAGTACGAGTAAGGCTCGTCAGCATACATGGTGATCTTCAGATTTGGATCACCACGCAATGCAGTGCGAGCTACCGTGATGCCCGCGATCCCGTTCCCGATGATGACAATCTTCATCCAGCCTCCGGGAATCCGTCGTGTGCAGCGAGAGGCAAGCTATCTGGCCGCTATGAACCGGAGGTCCATGATCGGCCACCATACGCAGCAGGGCACAGCGTAGCCCGCGATGGGGGCTAGTCCTAGAGCTCCTCGAACATGTCCTTGCTGGCACCACACTCCGGGCACACCCAGTCGTCAGGGATATCCTCAAAGGCCGTTCCGGGTTCGATGCCGCCATCAGGATCGCCCACCGCTGGATCATAGATGTATCCACAGACAAGGCACTCGTATTTGGCCGTCATGTTCTCCTCACGCTCAGCTTGTTCGTTGCTGGCCTGCTCACGTGGAGTTGCTAGTTGTCTTGGAGGAACAGCTCCTCGTACAAGGTCTCGATGCGATGCTTGTGCCCTAGTTCCTCGTTCGCCAGGAAGCGAAATAGCTCGTGGACCTGGGCATCATCGGCCACCTGAGCCAGCCCATTGTAGAGATCATGGCTGGCCTTTTCCCGCTTGCCGGCCACGATCAGGACTCTCTGGAGGTCCGTGCCGGGCTCCAGGGGCTCCTCGATCAGGTAGTCGGTCAGCTTGAGGTCTTCCACCTGCTTACGCCGCTTGGCGGAGATGCGACGGAACGCGCCCCCGTCCAAAAGTTGCTGCAAGCGCCTCTCGTGGCCGATCTCCTGTTGCTCCAGCTCCTTGAGCAACCCCTGGACGGGACCGGCTTCAACTTGCTTGGCGGTATCGCGATAGAGGGCCGCCGCGGCCTCCTCGCGCTGGATAGCTGCACCGAGGATGTTCTCCAGGATCGTCTTATCAGGCATGAGTTTCCTCTACTATGGACAACAATCTTGTAATCATTATAGAAAAGCGAGCCTTTGCCGTCAAGCGTCGCACTTGCTAGGTAAGCCAGATCTCGATGACGGGTACCTCGACATTTGGCTTGACAACAGGGAGCTCGAGCGTGACTGTGTCACTCGCCCTCTCCCAGCGCGATAGCCGCTCCGGCATCTCGGTGAAGGGCACTTCGGATCCGTCGTGCAAGAGCTGCGCGTATGCCACATGACCGGCAAAGCCATCGAGATGCAGGTGCCGGATGGGCCAGTTCAGCACGTGGACGTAAAGGCGATTGGTCTCCGCGTTGTAGGTCAGCCGGCAGTCCTGAGGCGTGACGCACCAATCCGGCGCGGAGCCACAGCCGTAGATCGCACGGCCGTGACGCTTGAGCCAGGTCCCCATGCCTTGCAGGCGATCCAGTGCGCGGTTGTCGAACTCGCCTCTGGCGGTTGGGCCAACATTCAGCAGCAGGTTCCCATTCTTGCTGACGGTGTCGATGAGCAGCACGAGAAGCTGTTTCACGCTCTTCCACGTTGCCTCGTCGCGATGATAGCCCCAGGAACCAGAGAATGTCTGGCACGTCTCCCAGAGGACCGGCTTGCCATTGCGCTCAGGCTGGCCCCGAAGCATTATCTGTTCAGGCGTGGTGAAATCAAACCCGCCCGGCTCGTCCATCAGATCGAGGCGGTCATTGACGAGAATGTCGGGCTGAAGCTTGCGAACCAGAGCGAGGAGCTCCTTGGATTCCCAGTCATCGCGGCCCTTGCCGTCCTCGCCGGGGTAGGAAAAGTCGAAGAAGAGATAGTCGACGGGTCCATAGTTCGTCAGCAACTCGCGGACCTGACCGCGTATGTAAGCAGCATAGCGACGCATGTCCCTCTGCGGATTGGTTGCGCGGGCCGCGGCGCTGTTGCGCATTGGGTGGACGCGGTCAATGGTAAAGTCGGGGTGGTGCCAATCGATGAGTGAGTAGTAAAAGCCGATGCGGATTCCCTCGGCGCGGAATGCCTCCACAAAGGGGCGCAATAGGTCACGTCCACAGGGCGTATTCGGCGCCTTGTAATCCGTCAGTGCCGTATCCCATAGGCAAAAGCCCTCATGGTGCTTGGTGGTGAGTACAACATAGCGCATACCGGCCTCGCGTGCAGCCCGCGCCCACGCCGTTGGGTCGTACAGATCGGGATCAAAGTGATCAAAGTACTTGGCATACTCTTCATCTGGGATCTCTTCGCGATTCTTGACCCATTCGTGGCGTGCGGGAAGAGCGTACAGCCCCCAGTGGATGAACATGCCAAAGCGATCGTGAATCCACCATGCGGCACGCTCGTTGAGATCTTTGACTGTCATGCGTCACTCTCCTGAAAGCTGACTCTACTGGCCAACGAACCCATTATGGCACACGCATGTCTAACGTCAAGGCCTCCGTTGCCGAGGGTGAAGGCATCGATCGCTTGCGTAGCGTACACGCTGGGTCTACGTTATCAAGTGTGGTGATGGCGAGGGTGTCGAAAAATAGGCCCTCAGATCACTGCCAGCCTTGAAGCCTAGCGCGAGTCGCGATATGTTGTGAGGAGTGGCGGCCAAGACGGGGAGGGGCTTCTTCTTTGGCGATTATGTGTACGAGAAGGACAAGCGCGGCTTTGAGCGTTGCCGCTATCTGGGGGTGCTGCGCTACGGGCTTTAGGCCTATTTTACATTCTTGGTGTCCACCCTGAAGCGTATGGTCAGGTTGCTGACGGGGATCACGCTACGACCGCAGGCCAAGGGGCGATGGGCCGAAAAGCTGGTGCCGGTATACAACAGCTTACCATGAGCATAGTATGTCCAAGAGGCGCGGGGGTACGCGAAAAGCGGCCATCTGGGCCTTTCAGGAGGACGACTAGGCCCCCATTCTGACCTCAGAGGAGGCCCGAGCGGCATCTAGACCCCTCGTAATCTTGCAACGCGCAACTCTCACCTTTCCCCACACCCTCTCTTGACGGGTTCGTTACGGTTCACATAACAGCAATGATCACCTCGTCAAGTGACCGTTTGGGCACGTGATGTACGCTCTGGGCGTCGCGGTAGTAGCGGATGCTGCCATCGGCGCCTACCTCCTCAAGGACGACCTGCTCCGCGGGCACGCCCAGCGCGAGCACAAGCAGGATCTCGAGATGGTCAGGCAGATCCAGCTCCTGTGCCAGGCCTGCTCGTTTGATGGCGCCGATCATGCATCCTCCGAGGCCGCGTTCGGTGGCGCCCAGCAGGATGCTCTGCGCAGCGATGCCGTGGTCTATGCCGGCATCAGCGCGGATGTTCTTGTCCCCTAGGATGACGATATAGGCGGCGGGACGTTCGCCCTCGGCGGGGCCACCCCACTCTTTCAGATAGCCAGCCCATGCCAAGTAGGGAAAGATGCGTGCGTTCGCCTCGGAGGTGCAGGAGAGCACATACTTCAGTGGCTGCATGTTGGAGCCCGAAGCCGAGAGACGCCCCAGATCAACCAGTTCGCGCAGGGTCTCTTCGCTGACTGGTTGATCCTGGTGAAAGCGTCGGTAGCTGCGGTTTTTGAGAACGAGATCACGTAGCATCGAGTTTGTCTCCTTCGCTTGGATTTTTGGGGGTGCCTTAACCAATGCACCACGTGGCGTTCTCAACGACCTCCAGCTTGCCACTGCGCGAGGAACGCAGCCCAGCGTCGAGGATCGCCATGACGTCCAGGTTGAAGCCCATCTCTAGAGTAGGGTGCAGATCGTGGTGCCCTTCGAGATAGCCGTAGACTTCATGCGCTAGCGTTTGGCGTCCCTCGGGGAGCGGCGCCGCGGCGACGCGCTCGATGCAGTCGCCCCCACGCTGAATGCGCACGGCGGCCTCAGCTGTCTGCTCGGGTATCATTGTCCCCCTCGTGCCATAGACCACCATGCCCTTGCGACCGCCGTGATCGGGGTCCAGCGTAGTCCACGATCCCTCAAAGAGGCCCAAGGCGCCGGGGAATCGTGCCAGCATGACAGCGTTGTCCTCAGCGTCGCCCCAGTGGCTGGCGAGGTTGGCATTCAGGCCTAGGGCCGCGATGGCGGGCTCACCCAAGAGCCACCGCGACACGCAGCATCCATAGCAGCAGTAATCCAGCATGGTCCCGCCGCCGGCCTTCGTCTGGTGCCACCAAGTAGCGCCACGAACGGGGCCGCTCAGCCTGGCCGCAGGGTCCTCGATACCCTCGTGCCCGCTGCCGGGGCCCAGAGGGCCGGTATGCCCGCCGCGCCACGTGATTTCCAGCACGCGCCCGATGGCACCCTCGGCCACTAGTGCATGAGCCTGGCGAATGGCCGGTGACCAGGTGCTGGGCCAATTGACGACCAGCGTCGTGCCTGCGTCACGGACGGCTCGGGCCATGGCTAGGGCATCGGCCAAGGATGAGGCCATGGGCTTCTCGACCACGACATGAACCCCGGCGGCGGCGCAGGCCTGTGTCACTTCGGCGTGCTGGGCGTTCTCCGAGCACACGATGACCAGGTCCAGATCCTCCTGGCGAAGCATGTCATGATAGTCGTCATAGACGTTGGGGATGGCCAAGGTTTCCACGCAGTGCTTCAGGTTCCAGCCGCGTGTGTAGGTATCTTCCTTGCGCTCTGGCACGAGTGGCGTTGTATCAGCGCAGGCCACAATCCGGGTGCTCGGGTGCTCGGCGAACACACTGGCTACGTGGTTCACGTGCATGTGTGCAAACCCA
>CAZTMY010000075.1:0-10057 GCA_964614895.1 uncultured Anaerolineales bacterium | reverse complement strand
TAGCAACTGAAATACGATCTGCGCGGTGATATATGGATAGACCCCCAATGCCATCACCGAGAGATTCGCCAACGCACCGCCCGAAAACATATCCAATAGGCCCAGTAGCTGGTTCCGCTCAAAGACCTGCCGGAGCGCCTCCGCGTCAACCCCGGGCACGGGCACATGGGCGGCAAGGCGATATAGCACCAGTATGCCCAAGGTGAACAGGATCTTTTTGCGCAGATCCGGCAGTTGGAATGCGTTCCGCACCGCTTGAAGCATCGGTCCCTCCGGCCCCGCCAGGAGCCTATGCGTCCACGCTCTCCACTAACTCAACAACTCCGCCCGCCGCCTCAATCTTGGTACGAGCAGACGCGGACACCGCATCGACCCGCACCGTGAGGGCGCGGTCCAGCTCTCCATCTCCCAACACCTTGACCGGCATACCATTGGCCCGGATGAGACCCGCCTCCTCCAGAGCAAGGCGATCCACCACAGCCTCGGGTTCAAATCGCTCCACCAGCTCGCCGACGTTCACAACGGCGTACTCGACACGGCGAGGATTCCGAAAACCCCGCTTGAAGGCGAGCCGTCGCACCAAAGGTAGCTGCCCACCCTCAAAATACAGCTTGCCACCGCGCCCAGAGCGCGCATTCTGTCCCTTGGTGCCATAGCCCGCCGTCTTGCCTTGACCGGCGGCGATGCCGCGTCCTTTGCGCTTGCGCTGACGCTTGGCTCCCTCCGCGGGGGCTAAATCATGCACCCTCATATCTGCACCTCTTGCACCTCTAACAGATGCCCTACCTTGCGGATCATACCACGAATGGCGGGGCTATCCTCGTGCTCGATGACATCACCAATCAGTCGCAAGCCCAACGCCGCAATTGTGTCCTTCTGGCGCTTGGTACGCCCAATGGCGCTGCGCACATACTTGATTCTCAACCTAGTTGCCATCTGCAGCAATCCTCCAAGGCGGCGCCAACTCAGCGACGGTCTTGCCACGCAGACTAGCGACCGTTGCGCGATCCCGCATCTGCTGCAATCCAAGCCAAGTGGCTACTGCCACATTCATGATATTCGCGCTCCCCAATGACTTGGAGAGAACGTCCTTCACGCCAGCGGCCTCTAGCACCGCACGCGCGCCGCCGCCGGCAATCAGCCCAGTCCCAGATGACGCAGGCTTGATCAGCACCTTGGCGGCACCGTGCTCGGCCAGCACGTCATGCGGCACAGTGTTACCCATCAGGTTGACAGACACCATCGACGCCCGAGCTCGTTCGGCGCCCTTGCGGATGGCCTGAGGCACGTCGCGCGCCTTGCCGATCCCCACGCCTACCTTGCCATTCTGATCTCCCACCACGACGAGCACGCGGAAACCAAAGCGCCGGCCACCCCTGACCACCTTGGACACGCGCGTAATATGCACAACACGCTCGAATAGCTCGTCGCCGTCACCGCGCTGGTCGCGATTGCTCCTGCTTGACATGAACACACTCCTCGCTTGGCCCTCAACCTAGCCCAGACGCCGCTAGAACTCGAGCCCCGCTTCTCGCGCCGCCTCTGCTAAGGCCTTGACGCGCCCTCTGTACTGATAACCTCCACGGTCGAACACGACATGGGTGACGCCCTGGGCCAGCGCTCGCTCAGCAAGCACCCTCCCCACGATCCGCGCGGCCTCAGTCTTGGGAAGCCCTGCCGCCTTGCCGCGGATCTCTTGATCCAACGTAGAGGCAGATACCAACGTGTGCCCCACGGTATCGTCAATCACCTGGCCATAGATATGCTTCAGACTACGAAACACGTTCAGCCGAGGACGCTCAGGCACACCAACCACGTCCTGACGCACTCGCTGATGCCGACGCAACCGCGCCTCACGTCGCGCTGCTGACTTGTCCATCATAAGCCTCCAGCCCTACCCGCCTTGCCGGCCTTGCGCCGAATCTTCTCGCCGGCGTAAGCAATCCCCTTGCCCTTGTAAGGCTCTGGCTTGCGAACCGCACGGATCCTTGCAGCCATCTCGCCGACCAGCTCTTTGTCGATACCTTCGACAACAATGACCTGACCACTAGATTCGGCACGTACGCTGATGCCCTCGGGCGGATTCACCTCCACGGGGTGACTGTAGCCAATCTGCAGCACCAACCCCTGGCCTTTTTCCTCAGCGCGGAACCCCACTCCGTTGATCTCCAGTCGTTTGCTAAAGCCCTCGGTCACTCCAGTGACCATATTGGCTAGCAGCGCTCGCGTTAGGCCATGGAGCGACCTACTCACATGAGAATCGTCCGGCCTCTCGACGACCAACTCGCCATCAGCTTTCTTGATCCGCATGGTAGGATGGAACTCGCGTTCCAACTCGCCCTTCGGCCCCTTAACCCTCACACGGTTCCCGTCTATCGATACCTCTACCTTGTCCGGCACGTGAACCGGCATGCGCCCGATTCTAGACACCGTATCACCTCCTACTCGCAAGGACTGCGGCTACCAAACCTTGCAGAGGACCTCGCCACCAACGCCTAGGCTCCGCGCCTGCCGGCCCGAGACCACACCTCGCGGAGTAGACAGGATAACGGTGCCCATGCCGGCTTTGACCCAAGGGATATCATCACGCCGGGTGTAGATCCGGCAACCAGGCTTGCTAACACGCTCTAAACCTTGGATGATCGGCTCGCGATCCTCCGTATACTTGAGCTGAATCAGCAACGTTGGGAACTTCTGGTCACGGAGCACCTCATACCGCGCCACGTAGCCCTCTTCCGTCAGCACGCGGGCCAGAGCCTCCCGCATGCCGGATGAAGGCATCGTCACCGCACTATGTCGCACCATCTGTGCGTTCCGAATGCGCGTTAGCATGTCCGCGATGGGATCCGTCGTCATCATCATCTCACGATCTCCTATTGCGTCGTCGCGAGCGACCTACGCGCCCTGCCGACGCCCTGCTTCCCCATAGAGCCGAGATACGTCAGCTCCAAGCTCCGCCTACCAACTCGACTTGGTAACACCGGGAATCTTGCCGGCCATAGCCAGCTCTCGGAAGCAGATCCGGCACAGCCCAAAACGCCGCATGTACCCACGCGGACGACCGCAGCGCGAACACCGATTCCGAACCCGCACAGCGTACTTGCGACGAGACTCGCGCACGATCATGCTTTTCTTTGCCACTCGTCTCTCCTCCGAACTATCCCAGCCAATCACTCAGCGCTCGCGGCGACCTAGTGAAGCGCCTAACTATTGGCAGCAAATGGCATGCCCAGTTCTTCCAGCAAGAAGCGCGCCTCTTCATCCGTCTCTGCCGTGGTCACGATCGTCACCTCGAGGCCTCGTACTTTATCGATGCTATCGTAGTCTACCTCCACAAAGACCAACTGCTCTCGCAGCCCAAGCGTATAGTTGCCGTGGCCGTCAAATGAGGAGGTCGATACGCCCCGAAAGTCTCGCTGTCGAGGGAGAGCGATGTTCACCAACCGGTCATAGAATGCCCACATGCGATCCCCGCGCATTGTCACCTTGGCGCCAATGGGGCTGCCCGCGCGCAGCCGAAACGCAGCGATCGACTTGCGTGCCCGCGTCACAATCGGCTTCTGACCTGTGATCACGGTTAGATCCTGCACCGCATGCTCCAGCGCGCTGGCACTCTGGAGCGCCTCGCCCACGCCTATGTTGGCCACGATCTTTTCTATACGCGGCACTTGCATCACACTGTCGTAGGCAAACCGCTCCATCATCTGTGGAACGACCTGCTCTCTATATTGCTTTTGTAGTCTCTGCATACGTTTCGGCTCCCCAGGTCCCTCTCAGCCGCCTTCGAACGGCGCTAGTCCAAAGCCTCATGACACTTGCGACAAATGCGCACCTTGGTGCCGTCCTCCAGCAACCGATAGCCGACGCGGGTTGGCTTGTCGCAATGCGAGCACACCAGAGCTACGTTCTCCACTCGCAGTGGCATCTCGAACTCGATGATACCGGCTTGTGTACGCACGTCGCCAGTGCGTCGCTGATGCTTCTTGCGAATGTTCACGCCGCTGACGACCACGCGTCCCTCTCGCGGCAAGGCCCGGTTAACTGTCCCCCGCAAGCCGCGATCGTTACCGCTGATCACCTCGACGGTGTCGCCCTTTCTAATCTTCATCGCCCACTCCTCCGTCCGCTCGCCGCCAAAGCTCCTCGGCGCACGCTACACCACCTCGGGCGAAAGCGACACGATCTTCATAAAGCCCGCCTCACGAAGCTCCCGTCCGACGGGCCCAAAGATGCGCGTCCCCCTAGGATTCTGCTCCTGATCCAAGATCACGGCAGCATTGTCGTCAAAGCGGATGAAAGAACCGTCGGATCTCCCATATCCCTTGCTCGTGCGCACGATTACAGCTCGAACGACTTCCTTGGCTTTGACCGTGCCTCCAGGGATCGCAACCTTCACGGAGGCAATTATGACATCGCCCACCCGCGCGTACCGACGACCACTGCCCCCAAGAACTTTGATACACATGATCTCACGAGCACCGGTATTGTCCGCGACCCGCAGTTTCGTGTTCGCCTGAATCATCTAAACCCACCCATCCGTTATCTTGGCGCCCCAGGCCGCCTAGACGCCTCAGGGATCGATGCCTCCCAAAGGAGACCCCCTGCCGCACGCCCCAAGCAACCTACCGGACGATCTCGATGACTCTCCAACGCTTCCGGCGGCTCAGGGGGCGCGTCTCCTCAATTCGGACGATGTTGCCCTCCTGGCACTCTTCGTTCTCATCATGCGCCAGGTACTTTTTCCTCTTATGCAGCACCTTTTTGTACATCGGATGGCGCGCGGTCCGCATGACCTCGACGACCACCGTTTTTTGCATTTTGGTGCTGACGACCGTTCCTTCCATGACCTTGCGGTTCCCCGGCATACGCGTTATACCTCCGCGTCCTCTGTGAGCTCTGCCATCACCGTCTTCACGCGGGCAATCTCGCGACGCACCTGCCGGATCCGGCTGGTATCGGCAAGCTGCCGACTAGCCGCCTGGAACCGGAGGTTAAACTGCTCCTGCAAGAGCTCCTCAAGCCGATGCTCCAGTCCACCGCGGGTCATCTCACGCAACTGCGCAGCCTTCACCGTATTACCCTCCCCTAGCTCTCACGCGCCACGAAACGCGTCTTCATGGGGAACTTTTGTGCCGCCAATCTCAGCGCTTCTCGAGCGGTAGCCTCGTCGATGCCCCCAACCTCGAGCATAATGCGGCCCGGCTTGACCACAGCGACATAGTGATCCACATCGCCCTTTCCGCTCCCCATGCGCGTCTCTGCCGCACGCATTGTCACCGGCTTGTGCGGGAAGATGCGGATCCAGAGCTGACCGCTACGCTTCATATGACGCACTGTCGCTCGGCGCGCAGACTCGATCTGTCGGCTGGTGACCCAGCAAGGCTCCAGGGCCTGCAGCCCGTAGTCACCAAATCGAATGTCGGATCCCCGTTGAGCCTTGCCACGCATACGCCCACGGTGAACACGGCGATACTTCTGCCTCTTTGGCATCAACATGTCTCGCAGCTCCTAAACGCCAGCGCTGGCCGCATCCGCCAGTTGCGGCAACACCTCGCCCCGATAGATCCAGACCTTGACACCGATTCGCCCAAAGGTCGTCATCGCTTCAGACACCGCATAGTCAATGTCAGCTCGCAGGGTATGGAGAGGCACCTGCCCCTCGCGCGCCCACTCGCGACGTGCCATTTCGGCGCCAGACAAACGGCCACTGCAGACAATCTTGATGCCCTCAGCACCCCCACGCATCGCCCGCTGGATCGCCTGTCGCATGGCCCGCTTCTGTGAGACTCGTCGTCCCAACTGCTCCGTAATCGTCTCCGCCACAAGGTGCGCGTCCAGGTCGGGCTGCTCAATCTCAACAACATCCAGCTTGAGGTTCTTCTCCTCGACGCCCGTCAGTTCAACCAGCTTGGTCTTCAGCGCATTCACTGTGGCGCCACGCCGGCCGATAACCACGCCAGGTCTGGCGGTCACGATAGCGATGGCCAACTGCTTTGGGAAACGCTGAATCTCGATGCGCGAGATTCCCGCATTCTCCAACTCACCCCGAATCAGCTCACGGATGGCCAAGTCATTGGCCAAGCGAGCCCTGTAATCTTTGCCTTCGGCATACCACTTGGACTCCCAGTCCTTGATATAGCCGAGCCGAAACCCGATGGGATGTACCTTACGGCCCAACATTGCCTCCTTATGGCAAATCCTGCGGACTGGCCGAGGCTTCAGCCCGCTCGGATAGGACCACCGTAATATGCGAGCTGCGCTTCAGCATCGGCTTGAACCGGCCACGAGCGCCTGCGCGCCCGCGCTTGAGCGTAGGGCCCTTATCCGCCCAGATACGCGCCACATAGAGCTCATCCGCTGCCAGCCCATAGTTCTCTTCCGCGTTCGCTGCCGCGCTAGCGATGACGCGGGCGACTGGATCTGCCGCCGCCTTGGGCGTAAAGCGCAGTATCGTCAACGCCTCGTTGACATCCCGCCCGCGCACGAGGTCCACCACAAGGCGAACCTTCCGCGGCGACATCCGGACATATTTGGATACGGCCCTCACTTCCACGTTCATCATCTATCTCCTCGGCCGCCGCGCCCGCGTGCAGCCCAGCATCACCCGTCACATCCAGGGAGCGGCTTGGTACTAGCCAATACGCGTCCTTCGCTCAGCGCTGCCGTAACCGTGCCCGCGGAAATAGCGCGTGGGCGCGAACTCGCCAAGCTTGTGTCCAACCATTTGCTCGGTTATATAGACCGGGATGTGCCGTCGTCCATCATGCACCGCAATCGTATGCCCCACCATCTGCGGGAACACGGTAGAGGCTCGCGACCAGGTCTTGATGACCCGCTTCTCACCCCGACGGTTGAGTGCCTCCACCTTCTTGAGAAGCTTCTCTGAGACGTACGGCCCCTTTTTCAACGACCTAGACATGCATCAGCCTCCTGGCAACGGAATTCCTACCAACGCTACCGACGGCTGCCGCGGCGCCGCACCACGAACCGGTCTGACTTTTTGTAGCGGCGCGTCTTCTTGCCCATTGTCGGCTTGCCCCACGGGCTCTTGGGCGACGGCATCCCAATCGGCGCCTTTCCCTCGCCACCACCATGCGGATGGTCACGCGGCGTCATGGCGGACCCTCGCGTATGCGGGCGCCTCCGCAACCAACGTTTGCGCCCAGCCTTGCCGAGCTTGATGTTGGCATGTTCAGTGTTACCCACTTGCCCTACTGTAGCCATGCAGTCGCGATGGACCATACGCACCTCACCGGAAGGCATGCGCAACTGCACATACATGCCCTCTTTGGCCAAAATCTGCGCCCCAGTGCCCGCCGCACGGACCAATTGCCCGCCCTGGCCGGGCTTGAGCTCGACATTATGCACCACCGTGCCCAATGGGATATTGCCCAGCGACAATGCGTTGCCGATGCTCAGCTCCGCATCAGGCCCAGCCATGATCTCGTCACCCACCCCGATGCCCAGCGGTGCCAGAATGTAGCGCTTCTCGCCATCTCGGTACACCACCAGCGCAATGCGTGCCGAGCGGTTCGGATCATATTCGATGGTAGCGATGCGCCCGGGCACACCTACCTTATCGCGACGAAAGTCGATCAGACGATACCGCCGCTTGTGACCGCCGCCCCGATGCCGCACCGTGATCTTTCCACGATTGTTGCGGCCAGCCTTCTTGCTGAGCGGCCGCAGCAGCGACTTCTCTGGCTTTTTGGCCGTGATCTCTTCAAATGTGTATCCCGTCATGCCACGCCGCGAGGGCGTCGTTGGCTTGTATGACTTGATCGGCATGTCGTGTCCCCTCTTACCTTCCGACACCGCACTTGGCGGCGCCCTGTCTCTCTGCCCTAGACGCCCTCGAAGAATTGAATGCTGTCCCCGCTTGCGAGAGTCACAACAGCCTTTTTCCAGCTCGAGGTCACGCCCAAGTGCCTGCCCCAGCGCCGAGATTTCCCCGGAACGATCATGACGTTCACTTTGGTCACCGACACATCGAACACCTGCTCGACCGCACGCTTCACATCCAGACGGTTCGCCCGTAGATCCACCTCGAAGGTGTACTTGGAAAGAACATCGGCCTGGTAGCCAGATTTCTCAGTGAGAATCGGCCTGACGAGTACTTGATACGGATTCATCGCCCTGCTCCCTATTCCCCTTACTCGGCCTGTCCGAGCATGCGATGCACCGCATCCAACGATGCGAGTGGCATCATTACCACGTCATAGCCCAATAGGTCGCGTACACTTAGACAAGTTGCCCGAACTGTCTTCACATAGGGCAGATTGCGAGCGGACAGCTCAACGTTGACATCGGCCTCTGGCAGCAAGACCAGCACCGAACCATCGATGCCAAGGCCCGCCAACATGTCCGCAAAACCGACCGTCTTGGGCGCCTCCATCCTCAGCGCATCCAGCACGACCACTTGCTCATCGCCGGCCTTGACGGATAATGCCGACCGTAGAGCCAGACGCCGCATCTTGCGGTTCATCTTCTTGGTGTGCTTGTGAGGGACAGGGCCGTGCACAACGCCGCCGCCCTTCCACTGGGGCGCACGAATCGAGCCCTGACGGGCGCGCCCGGTGCCCTTCTGGCGCCAAGGCTTACGCCCTCCACCACTAACCTCCGAGCGACCCTTGGCCTTGTGCGTGCCCAGCCGGGCGTTAGCGTGCTGCCGCACGACGTGCTGGTGCATGACAGGAATGTTCGGCTCGATGCCAAACACGTCATCCCTCAGCTCAGCGGTACCAACCGCCTCGCCGCTGGTGTTATGAACAGTCACTTCCATGGTTGCCTCTCCTGCTATGATCCGTCAGAGCACATCCTGCCCACGCCTTGGGGCTAGGCTTCCTTGTTGCCCTTCTTCCGGATCGCCCGAGTCTTGGCAGCTTTGCGAACGAACACCAGCCCACCTCTCGGGCCGGGTACTGGGCCAGCAACCGCAACTAGATTCCGCTCCGCATCTACCAGCATAACCCGAAGGTTCAGCGTGGTCGTCCGCTTATTCCCCATGTGCCCGGGGCCACGCATACCCTTGTACACCCGACCAGGCGTGCTGCCCGAGCCGATAGACCCAACGGCCCGCCACCGGTCCGACTGACCATGTGTCTTGGGACCACCTCGAAAGCCATGCCGTTTGACGCCGCCCGCGAAACCACGCCCCTTGGAGATGCCGGTCACATCCACCAACTCGCCAACCTCGAACCCTTCGACCGTCAGCAACTGACCCCGCTCGTACCCATCCACGTCATCGGTGCGGATCTCGCGCAAATGACGGAGCGGCGGCAGCCCTTCCAGGTGTCCCTTTGCGGGGCCATTCAATCGCTTGGCGTGCTCAAAACCAATCTGCACTGCGTTGTACCCATCGGTCGCTTCGGTCTTGACCTGGGTCACATAGCAAGGACCCGCCTCAATCACCGTGACCCCTACGGCCTCACCTGCATCGGTGAAAACTTGGGCCATGCCGACCTTCTTGCCGAGGATACCCTCTCTTTTTGCCACAGTAGCCTCCAGGGGAATGCATCATCTCAGCCGCAGCCAGACAGCCGTTGGGCTGTGGGGTCTTGCCCCATCCCCATTTGCCTAAAGCAACGCGCCAGTCCTGCCACGCTGGTGGGTTGCCAATCAATTACCGTCTAGAGCTTGATCTCAATGTCCACACCTGCAGGCAGGCCCAACCGCGTAAGCGCGTCGATCGTCTTGGGATTCGGGTTAAGCACATCGATCAAGCGCTTATGCGTCCGAATCTCCAATGCCTCGCGCGAATCCCGATCGATAAAGGGCGAACGTGCTACCGAGAATTTTTCGATGCGCGTCGGCAACGGGACAGGACCCACCACCGCGGCACCGGTACGCTCGGCGCTATCCACGATCTGACGCGCTGATTGATCCAGCACGCGATGGTCGTACGCCTTGAGCCGAATTCTGATTCGCTGTTCTTTGGCCATAGTCTTTCGGCACTAGGTACGGTGTTACGCACCTATGCCCGACCTCCTCCTCCGCGCTACGTTACTCGATGATCTTGGTCAAGACGCCGGCGCCCACGGTGCGGCCGCCCTCGCGG
>CAZTMY010000074.1:0-10069 GCA_964614895.1 uncultured Anaerolineales bacterium | reverse complement strand
ACCGGTTGTGCAATGAGCCGTGCGCGACTCGAACGCGCGACAACCTGCTTAAAAGGCAGGGGCTCTACCGACTGAGCTAACGGCTCTCTGGAGCCATTATAGGTGCGCTACCGTCGAACGTCAAAAGTAGGAGCCCTCGCCTAGCGCGGTGGTTCATTGCGGAATGAACAGAGTGTCTCCCGTCTGGATCTCGCTGGCATCGGCCAAAGCGTTGAGCGTGATGATACTTTGGCTCGACACGCCATAGTCTTTGGCGATGCTGGCTAGCGTCTCGCCAGCGACTACCGTGTGGGTTAGCACAGGTCCCTCAGTCCCAATGGGCACGATGATAAGCGCCCCCGCGCGCAGGCGTTCGGGGCTGCCTATGGAGGGGTTCATCAGGAGAATGGCCGCTGTGCTGGTTCGGTGCCTTAGGGCGATCTGGGATAGCGTCTCGCCCGCCCGCACGCGGTACTCGATGGTGCCAGCGGCACCGACGGGCTTGGGCTCCTCCCCGGGGATGAGGAGCTCCTGACCGACACGGACGATCTGGGTGTTGGGGAGATTATTCAGCTTGGCGATGGCTTGGGCGCTAGTGCCAAAGCGTTCTGCGATGGTGCCCAGCGTATCGCCGCTCCGGACGCGGTAGGCAAAGTTTGGGGCCGCCTCAGTGGCGGTCGGTTCCGGTGTCGGTTCGGCGGTGGGTGTTGGCGGGACCTCCGTAGGCGTGGGTGCGGGCGCGGTGGCTTCTGTGGGCTCTACCGTGGCCGTGGGTTCGTCAAGACTTGGTTGCTCGGTCGTCGATGGCTGAGCGGTGGGCGTCTCCACGGCGATGGTTGCCGTCGGGCTGGAGGACTCTTCCATGGTGGGCGCTTGGACCTCTCGGGGAGGCTTGGGCCTGGCGCAGGCTGCCATGACCATGGCTAATGCGATTATCAGCATTACCTTCTGTGGCTTGCATTTGCCCATGTCCGCGGTCTCCTCTATCGTGGGGCGCCCTGACTGCCGATGGTGAGATGTTTCTTCAGCGCCTGATGCTATCACGGCGGATGCAATCGGTCAAGGCTATGCGCGAGGGGTGACGTTTGCCACGCGTCTGGCCCCCGCGTATAGTGCTGGCGTGCTATCTTGGTGCGCTTAGCTATGGGAGGAGTAGGCTATGGCAACTGACCAGCTATTTGACCGTCTGCTAGACATGGATCCAGGCGCCCGTGAGGCGGCCCTGGAGGAGCTACTGGCAGCCGTGGAACGAGGCGAGGTGGAGCTGGCTCCCGCGCGGCCCGTCGTGAACATGCACTGCCACAGCTTTTACTCCTACAACGGGTATGGGCATTCGCCGACGTCGTTAGCGTGGCTTGCCAAGCAACAGGGGTGGCACGCGCTGGGCGTCGTCGATTTCGACGTGCTCGATGCCTTGGACGAGACCTACCGCGTCGCTGATCGCCTGGGTCTGCGCGCATCCGCCGGCCTTGAGACGCGGGTGTATGTGCCCGAGTTTGCCGATCGCGAGATCAACTCCCCTGGAGAGCCGGGAGTCTTTTACTTTGTGGGGATGGGCTTCCCGTCTGCAGAGGCACCTGGCTCCGCAGCGCAGGTACTGCAGGAAATGCGCGAGGGCGCAGCCGCGCGCAACCGGGAGATGGCGGAGAGGATCAACGCGCACCTTGATCCTGTGTCCATCGACTATGACCGGGATGTTCTGCCACTGACGCCATCCGGCAACGCCACAGAGCGCCACATGTTGGTGGCCTATGATGTGGCCGCGCGGCGGGCGTTTGACGATCGCCAGGCGCTGGTGTCATTCTGGGCGGAAAAGCTGGGCGTTAGCGAGGCGCAGATGGATGAAAGCCTCGGCGAGGCGCCAGGCGTGAACAACCTCATCCGCGCAAAGCTCATGAAACGAGGGGGCGTTGGCTATGTGGCCCCCGGCCCCGACACCTTCCCCCCCCTTGGGCGCGTGGCGGACGCGGTTCTCGCCAGTGGCGCCCTACCTCTCGCGGCTTGGCTCGACGGCTCTTCGAAGGGTGAGCAGGCGCTCGACGAGCTGCTCGAGCTAATGCTGGCGCATGGCGTGGCGGGTGTGGTGGTGATTCCGGAGCGAAACTGGCACTATGAGGATGCTAACGTGCGTCGGGAGAAGGTGCGCGAGCTGGATCGCTTGATGACCACAGCCAGGGCGATGGATCTCCCAATCGTGGCTGGCACCGAGATGAACAAGGCGGGGCAGCCGGTCCTGGACGACTTTGACGCTCCGCCATTGACCCCGTATGTGCAAGACATGGTCTGGGGCGCTGACTGGTGCTGTGGGCACACGTTGCTGGCTCGGGCGCGTGGGCTGGGCTACCAGAGCGCGTGGGCCCAAGAGAACCTGCCAGAGCGGAAGGAGCGGAACGCTTTCTACGCAAAAGTAGGGGCGTTGTTGGTGCCGGGTGACGACACAACTCGGCGTCTGCAAGATCTGGATGATGCGTGGGAGCCGGGTCGCATATTGGAAGCAATACGAGCTTGGTAGAGGAATCGCGAGATCGGTTCCGGTGAGCGGCCACGCCCGGCCGCTCACCGGTCGTTATGCTAGTGCTCTCTGATGTTCACGTGCTCAAAGCAGCCACCTTGGGCCTTGAACTCCAGATCCTCGTTGCCTACGAGCTCTACCTCTTCCCCGTTGATCACCACAGAGACGATCTGGACCTTCAACCCCTTCTCGAGGAAGAACTCGTACCACCCGGCCTCGTTGCTACGTGCCGGCGTATCATAGGACCAACCGTTCAGCGTGATCCAGACATAGGCATTGGGAATGATGTTGCCGTCGCGGTCGAACACCTGCCCTTTGACCGATCCGATGTCAGAGCCATGGGGCTCGCAGCCAAGGTACTCGATGGTGAACGTCCCAGCCAAGGGGCCCGCCTCCTCGGTAGGGGTGGCGGGCGGCGCTGGGGTCAAGCTTGCGGCAGGGGTTATCGTAGGTGCCAGCGTGGCGGCAGGCGTCGTGGGAACTGCCGTGGGCTTCTTGGGCGTGGCAGTCACCACCAGGATAGTGGGCCGCGGCGTTTCCGTTGGCGTGGCGGCGGCAGTTGCTGGGACGCTGGTGGCCGTGGGTTCGGGAGTAGTTGCGGCAAGGAGCTTGTCAAAAGCACCTACGCGATACAGCAAAAAGATGCCGACACATGCCGCTACAACGATGACCGTGAGCGCCACTATGGCGAGGATCAACAGTGGCCGTTGGGGGGGCTGCCGATACTCTTCGAACTCTTCGCCGTCAAAGCTCGACATCGTGGCCTCCTTGCAACCTAGTGTTCATGGCTTCAGGACAAGTTCAATATCACTGCGATGTCCGCTACCCGGTGGATCGTCTTGCGTATTGCGTGTAGGTGGGCATAACTGAGAGGATGACTATGTCTGATATCATCGATCTGCTTCGCGCCAAGGCTGGGGACCTGATAGCCAGCGTCAACCGTGCCGGCGGCTTGCGGGCAACTGTTGAGGCCCTCCGCCGCCAGATGGCCATCTCCGACCGTCGACGCGCTGTCGCGCGCGCCCAAGCTGACGTCAAGCGATTGAATGAGCAGATCACGGATCTCGTTACGGCCGTTGGCTTGCAGACCGTGGCGCTCCACGAGGCCGGCAAGCTGGCTATCACAGAGTTGGATCCGCTCTGCGCCCAGATCGTCGAGCTACGCAGCACGCTCCGCGAGCTTGAAGGCGAGCTCGCCCGGCTTGAGGCCGAGGCCGAAGCGGCTGCAAAGGCCCATGATGCCCAGAGCCGGTGCTGGGCGTGTGGGCGGCCGGTAGAGATAGGCCTGCGGTTCTGCCCATACTGTGGTGTCAAGCTCGAACCCCCCACGCGGACGTGTCCCTACTGCAACAGTCCTTTGAGGCCACAGGCTCATTTCTGTTCTCGATGCGGCAAGCCTGTGGGTGAGCCAGCCTCGGATGGCCCTTCAGGAGCTGGCTAAAGGTGGCTGGCGGTAGACTTTGTCCAGATCTGCCACCACCGTGCCGCTTTGCAGGCTATGCAGCATGTTCCGGGTAACGATGAACAAGGGACTAGGTAGCTCGTCGAGCTGGTACCATGCCCAGCCCGCGCACCTGTGAGGCTCTAGGTTACGCGGCTCGCCGTACGGTGCCTCGCACACGACGTCTACGTCCACAAAGTGTTGGTCTGATCCCCACATGTAGGTACCTACTGATAGCAAGCGAATGCGCTCGATTTCGAGGCCGCATTCCTCTCGTACCTCACGTCGAGCTGTGTCGGCGAGGGTCTCGCCCCACTCGACGTGACCGCCTGGCGCGGCATAGTAGCCAGCGCCGTGGGCGCCGAGCCGTTTACCCAGCAGCACGCGATTGCCTCGCATAACGAGCACTCCCATGCCAACGGAGGGACGGCGTCCGGTGCCCTGGGCGTTTCGTTCCACGTGCGCAACCTCCAGAATGCTGCTGGACTCAGGTACCTATTCTAGCGCTTCTGCGCTCTCTGGCAACTGATCGCCGCGTTCATGGGCCGAGGCGCTCATTGACGCTTGGGTTTCGTCTTGCTACTATGATTACCAAGGCAAAAGGGGCTGGCAAGGCATGCCAGCCGTGACGGGGGTGACCGTGGCAAAACTACCTAATGGCCAAACACTAGCCGGCAAGCTCTTTGTGGTGGAGGGGATCGACGGCTCTGGCAAGAGTACTCAGCTTGACCTGCTTCGCAAGTGGTTGGCCTCGGCCGGGTATTGCATTGCGTTTTCAGAGTGGAACTCCTCCCCAATCGTCCGCGCCACGACCAAGCGCGGGAAGAAGAAGCGACTGCTTACGCCCGTGACCTTTTCCCTGATACACGCTGCTGACTTTGCCAACCGTTTTGAGCAACAGATTCTCCCGGCGCTCAAGGCGGGCGCCATCGTGTTGGCCGATCGCTATGTCTATACGGCCTATGCACGCGATGCAGCACGTGGTGTGGATCCCGAGTATGTCCGTCAGGTTTATGCCTTTGCGGCGATCCCGACGGTGGCCCTCTATTTCCGTGTGAGCCTGGATGAGTCGCTCAAGCGGATCATCACGGGGCGGCCAAAGCTGAAATGGTACGAGGCCGGGATGGACTTGGGCTTGAGCGAAGACCCACTGGAGAGCTATAGACTCTTCCAGGGCAGGATCCTACGAGAGTACGACCGTATGGTAGACGAGTTCAACCTGCGCGTGGTTGATGCTTCGCTTCCAATCGTGGATCAGCAGCGGATCGTGCGTGATACCATCCTGCCGCACTTGGCGGGTGCGCTGCGCGCCGAGGCGAATCCTTGGAGGAGTACGGTGGCGGCTGAGGGCCTTTCGGGACGTTATTTGGACATGACCCCCATGACTGGAGATTAGGCCATGACCGAGGTGCAGTTCTATGGGAAGGGGTTTCCTGATGTCGCGCGGGACCATCTGCCGGGTCGTCTGATCGTATTGGAGGGGCCCGATGGCGTGGGGCGCTCGACGCAGATCGCCCTGTTGCGCGAGTGGTTAGAGGCCGAGGGCTATGCCGTCGCTTCCAGTGGGTTCCGCCGTTCTGAGCTGGCCCGCGTTGGCATCGCCAAAGCCAAGGTGGGCCATACGATGGGCGCCCTCACCATGGCTCTGTTCTACGCCGCCGATTTTGCGGATCGCATGCAGCGCGAGATCATCCCTGCCCTGCGGGCGGGATTCGTTGTGCTTACCGACCGCTATATGTATTCGCTGTTTGCTCGCTGCATCGTGCGAGGTGTCGATCCTGACTGGGTACGCTCGGTGATGGGGTTTGCTCTGGTCCCAGACAAGGTGCTCTACCTCCGTACAACCATCAGCGCGCTCCTGCCGAGAGTGCTGAACTCCCGGGGGTTTGATCATTGGGAGTCGGGCATGGATTTCCTCGGATGCTCGGACTATTACGAGAGCTATATCGAGTACCAAACGCGTATGCTCAAGGTCTTTGATGAGCTTGGGCAGGAGTTCGGCTTCCAGGATGTGGATGCGACCCAGGACGTGCATACGGTCTTTATCCAACTGCGAGATGCAGTACGGGATGTCGTCAAGGAGCTTCGGCTTGGGGCCTAGCTAGCTTGAACGAAGCGGTGCTTCTCTGGCTTGTCTGGCGTCGCATATAGGCTCCGCCGGACGCTTTGCCAGCGGACGGCCGCAGCGGACCGCTCGGGGATGGATGCGCTGAGCCTGTCGGGTTGGGGGGTGCGCGATGAGCCTCATCGGTGTGGACATGGGGCTGTCTGGCTGCCGTGTGCTGGCTATCGCTCACAATGGGCGCCCCCTGGCGCAGGCAAGGGCGAGCTACACGCCCAAGCGCGTGGGCGGCAGGGATCTGGCGCTCGATCCTGGCGCGCTCTGGGAGGCGGCCGCGGGTGCCATCGCCGAGGCGGTTCAGCGAACGCATAGCGATCGGCCGGTGGCGATCTGTGTCACCTCTACGGCCACGGCCATCGTGCCGTTGGCCGCAGAGGGGGGAGCGCTCGCTCAGGCCCTGCTTAGCGCAGCACCCTTGCCAGATGAGGGAGCGAGTGGTGGGTTCGCTGGGTTGACTTCTGACCAGGTGGTCAACACCCTCGGCGACCGGCCCGCGGCAGCCTCTCCGTTGCGGGCTCTTTGCTACTGGCGGCGTGAGCAGCCATCGCTCTATGCGCGTATATGGCGTGCCGTGCCCCTGGCGACCTTGGTGGGTTTGAGGCTAGGCGGTGCGTGCGTCGTTGACCCCTCACTCGGTGCCGGCATGCAACTGCTGGATGTGTCCTCGAATGCATGGTCTCGTGAGGTGCTGCGCGCGGCCCGGTTGACCGACTCGAGGCTCCCGGAGATCATGATGGCGGGAAGCCCCATCGGTACGGTCTCTTCACCGGTGGCGGAGGCTTTGGGGGTTGACCAGGACGTGCGCATCGTGCTGGGGGGCGCGGACTGTGCGTGCGCGGCGCTGGGGGTTGGAGCGCTGCATTCCTCTACGGGGCTGCTTTCCCTCGACCGCGTGATCTCGGTGTTGGCAGCCCATGACGCTCCACCGTTGGTGGGGCTGCTGTACGCGCGGGGCTTGAACGCCGTGCCGCACGTGGTGGCAAACCATTGGCTGACCGAAGCGCTGACCCCGGCTGGGGGCAATGTGCTGCGGTGGCTGCGGGACGCCTGGATGGCTCACGAGGCGCGTGACGCCGCTGCCCATGGACACGATTTCTACCGGCGTCTCATGGATGAGATGCCAGACGATCCTACCGACATCGTGGCGTTGCCGCCTCAGGAGGAGGTGCTCTCTGGGCATGGCAATAGATCTCGTCCTGGCGGGCTCTGGGGCATTACCACGGCCAGCAGCCGCGGCGAGATTGTCAAGGCCTTTCTCGAAGGAGCCCTGCTGGCTTCCCGTGACGGCATGGACAGTTTGTGGGAGGCGGGGATCGGGCCTGACGCATTGCGGGCGACCGGCCCCGGTGCCCGTTCAGAGCCGTGGCTGCAACTAGCGGCGGACGTGCTCGGGGTGGTCGTGGAAGAGACAGGGGTGCTCTACCCGGCCCCTCTGGGCGCGGCGATGCTGGCGGGCATCGGAGCAGGCGTCTATTCCAATGCGCGCGATGCCATCAATACGGTTGTGCGCGCACAGCGGCGCTATGAGCCGCGCCCGGCACACCACGACGCCTATGTGGCCCTTCGCGAGCGGTATCGAGCCTTCCGCGATTCCCTCGCTGCTGCCGATTAGCTTCTCCAGCCTATCAAGGGATGCCCTTGCGACCATTCGCTTTCCGTTCCTTTTGGCATCTGCCCGAGATGCTGGATGCGTTCTCTATGCGCTTGAGGGATGGAAACCGGGCCTAGTGGCCTGCGCTCGAGGTTCGGAGGTCTGCCCAGCGCGCCCTTGCGGAACCGCTGGTGACACAGGATAATGGCGGCGTGGCGTGTGGGTGCGGTAGCGAGGGGAGGTCGTCATGTTCTGGGACTTTTTGTGGGGGCGATAGGTTTCGTGGTGGCCATCGCGGTGGCAGCGGGGTTGGTGTTCTGGATTCGCAAGCCGCTCGCGGACTTGCTAGAGCGCCTGGTGGGCGATGAGACCATCGCTTCGACAGGCGCTACGTTCGTCGCCGTGTTGATCGGGCTACATGGGCTCACGACGGCGTTTGGCTTTATCCGACAGACGCATCTTCAGACGCTGTTCAGCCGGCTCTTTGGCATGCTGAACCAGATGGCCAGCTCGATTCAGTGGGTCATCTACATCGCGGCGTTGCTGTTCATCGGCTGGTCCATCAAGGGCCGGGGAACATCAGGCGAGTAGGGCTGGGGAGGCCCGGTTGCAGCTTGCTGGCTTGGGCATCGGCGGCGAATCCGCTGTCGATGCCTGGGTCGGCGTGAAGCTCAGACGGCGGCCGCCGATAGGTGCTCAACGAGGATGCGCGTGCCGAGGGCGATGAGTAGCAGGCCACCCAGAAGGGGAGCACGGTCGCGCAGGAGGCTACCTACCCGGGCCCCGAGAAGAACGCCCGCATAGGAAAAGCCGTAAGCGACGAGACCGATTACTGCGACTGGTATCAAGATGGCGTAGCCGACAAACGCGTAGCTGACGCCTATGGCCAGCGCATCGATGCTGGTAGCGATGCCCAGCAGCGCCAAGACGGGCCAGCTGCTCAGGTTGATGCTCGGATCGCAGTGGGGATGGAGCGCCTCGTACACCATCCGTCCGCCGATGGTGCCCAGCAGCGCAAAGGCGACCCAGTGATCGTAGGCGCTGAGATGCTGCGCAACCAAGCTCCCGGCTGCCCAGCCCGCCAGCGGCATAAGCGCCTGAAAGCCTCCCATCACCAGGCCGGTCTGTGCGGCGATGCGGCCCCTGGCACAATCGGCCTCGAGCAAGCTGCCCCCGCAGATCGAAACGCTGAAGGAATCCATGGCTAGGGCTATGGCGATGAGCACGGTATTGTAGGCGTCCACGCTGGGCAGTCCTCCTTGTGCGCGTTTGCGTCTAGCCAGACTGGATGGCTCCTGGCCTAGCGCCGCAGGTCTCTCCTTCCCACTCGATCTCGATGGTCGAGTGCTCGATATCGAGACCATGCAGCGCCTCACGCGCAGCGCACTTGATGGCGATGGCCTCGGCTGGAGGCGTATCCGCCAAGACGACTAGGTGGGCACTAAAGACGTGATGCTCGCCGTCTAGCGACCAGAAGTGCGTATGATGGGCGCCGACCACTCCCGGGATGCTGGCAAGCCGCTGATCCAAGGCTGGTAGGTCAATCCCCTGTGGGACACCTTGCAGCAAGAGCCGTCCGGCCCGATAGAGATAACGCCCTGCGCTTACCAGCACAAAGCCACTGACGATGATGGACAAGGCGGGATCGAGTATGGGCAAGTCCGCGAACAGCAGCACGAGGCTGACCAGCAGCACCGCGGCCCATCCCAGAACGTCTTCCAGCAGGTGGATAGCCGCAGTGCGTGCGTTCAGCGAGCGTTCGTGCTTGAGGCGTAACATTGCGGCGCCATTGGCGGCGATCCCGAGCAACGCGAGCAACAGCATGCCGCGGGCGTCAGGTTGCACGGGTTGCCAAAGGCGGGGAATGGCCTCTGATAGCACCCAGACGCTCCCGCCAGCGAGGATGGCGATGTTGGCCAGGGCTCCGAGCATTGTGAAGCGGCGGTAGCCGTAGGAGTAGCGGTAATCGCTCGCGCGCTCACCAAAGCGCGCCAATCGCCACGCGAGCGCCAGCGAGATGCTGTCGCCCAGATCGTGCAGCGCATCGCTCAGAATGGCTAGGCTGCCTGTCCACCACCCGCCGACTAGCTCGACCAGAGCGAAAGATAGGTTCAGCCAGAACGCGACGCGCAAGTTGCCTGTACCGTTGGTTGCCTCGTGTTCGTGCTGGTGGTCGTGCATGGTTATCCGTATAAGGTGTGCCAGGATATCTCGCCGAGAATACACCTGGGGACGGGCTTTGCCAAGCGAGCCCGTCCCTTCGTCGGCTAGCCGCGCTTGACGTAGGAAGGTCGGATGTCCACCCTTCTCAGCAGGTTGGCGTTGGTGATCACGGTGATGGAAGAGGTAGCCATGGCGACCTCGGCCAGCAGCGGATGCATCCAGCCCACCACAGCGAGCGGTACCATCATCAAGTTGTAAAAG
>CAZTMY010000073.1:0-10114 GCA_964614895.1 uncultured Anaerolineales bacterium | reverse complement strand
AGGGCACCAAGGCTTGCGTGCACATGGCGTCCTTGGGGCGGCGCGTCATCACCCGCACCACGATCTGGTCGCCTTCTACCTCTTGGGTGATATCACTGAGCTCGCTGCAGCCATCGCGAAAGTTGCCCTCGATGACGATAGCTACTTGCACCGGCATGGATTCCATGATCTGCACCTGAATGCTATCGACCAGCGCTTCGCGCTCGAGATACTCTCCAGCCCGTGGTCTGGTCATCGCGCCCTCCCATACGAGTTCGGCCTCGATGCCGTTCACGTCCACTACATAGGTGCCGGGGGCGACGTCCGCCATATCCAGGCGGTACGTCGTAGTGAAGGGCACCAAGGCTTGCGTGCACATGGCGTCCTTGGGGCGGCGCGTCATCACCCGAATCGCGATGAGATCCCCCTGAACGTCCTGGGTGATCTCGCTTATCTCGCTACAGCCGTCGCGGTAGTTGCCTTCGATGACCACGTCCACCTGCAGCGGCACCGACTGCAGAATCTGCACGTCGATACGCTCAATGAGGGCCTCGCGCTCCAGATAGCCGCCCTCCCCGGGAGTCGTTGGAGCGGGTGTCGGTGGCTGGGTCTCACCCAGCCGCGCCGGCACAGGGGTCGCCGCCGGCGGAGCCGAACAGCCCGCCGTGGCCCACAATAGCCCAACCAAAGCCAACGCGAAAAAGCATCGCTGAAACACGGTTCCCCTCCAAAGTTGCATCCCTCGCCGATCGGCTCTGCTCATCGAGCGCGGGTTGATCACGTTCTATCTCCATAGACATCCAGAGCCGCACGGGGGTTCCACGCCACGCGGATGCGGCACGGTGCCGCCTCTATTCTACAGGACTGGGCGATGCGATGCACGCACCGGCAGCCAGAGAGACGGCCATAGGCCAGTTGTGCAGCCCTCAGCTCGAGAGTATCATGGGCGGTGTTGCTCGATTGTGTCGCGATCTGTCACTGCGATCCATCGCACAAGGAAGGACCAAGCTGTGCTACCCAGAGAACGCGTCATAGCCGTCATCGAGGGCCGCGTCCCTGATCGCATGCCCATCTATGGCTGGGTAAGCGCCAACCTGCGAGAGCCTATCGAGGCCGCTTTTGGCTCCGTGGAGGCCTTTGAGGATCACTATGAATATGATTTCGCCCACCTATTCGGCGGGCCACGCGGCTATGACCCCGATGTCCTCGGCGCACTACGCTATAGCCTCGATGGCCCCATCACGCCCGCCGACCTACTGAGCATCCCCATGAGCGACCCCAACGACACTGCCGCCTATGATGACATCGTGGCCGGGATCCGCCACCACAAGGAACAGCGCGCTCGCTTTGTTTATGTGCAGACACCCGGCATCTTTGAGGCGCTCAACGGACCCTTTGGCATCGAGAATCACCTCGCATACCTGCTGCTCTATCCCGACGACCTTTGCCGCGTCTATGAACGCCAAGCGGCCTGGAACCAAGCCTTTGCCATGAACTGCCTGGATTTGGGCGTGGATATGGTGCACATCTCGGACGACTGGGGCTCACAGAAAGGCCTCCTCTTCAGCCCGCGCACCTGGTGGAGCCTCATCTACCCCTATCACGAGACCACCTGCCATGCCGTCAAGCAGCGCGGCGCCTACCTGAGCCTGCACAGCGATGGCTGCATCAAGGCAGTCGCGGATGGCATCGTCAAGCTGGGGTTCGACGTGGTGCATCCCTGGCAAGAATCCGCTGGCATGGACTATGATCTCTACCAGCGCGACTATGCCGACGCCTTTGTGCTGATGGGCGGCCTGGACGTGCAAGCAACCATCGGTTTTGGTGACCTGACGCATCTGGAGAAAGAGATCCGGCGCGTGATCACGCGGTTCGCCAGGGGCGGCCTGCTCTTTTGCACCAGCCATTTCGTGCAGGATCACTGCTCCATGAAAGAGCTCACATTCGCGTACGATCTCGTGTACCGCCTGGTGCGAGAGCGAACGGGCATCAACGCGCCGCGATCAGAGGGCGCGCCATGAGCCACTTTGACCTGCTAGCTCCCTTCTATGAGCGCGTTATTCGTCCGCCAGACCCACGGATATTGGCCGAGCTGCTAGAATTGCCCGCCGAGACAACCTTGCTCGACGCCGGCGGAGGCACAGGGCGTGTGGCGGCAGTGCTGGCCTCTCTGGTAAGAGACATCGTCGTGAGCGATCTCTCGGCACACATGCTGGCGGAGGCTCGAGACACACACGGGTTGGTAGCGGTGCAAGCGCACGCTGAGCATCTTCCGTTTCCTACCGGCCACTTTGGCCGCATACTGGTAGTCGATGCGCTGCACCACTTTTGCCAAGCCGAGGAGGCCATCGTCGAGCTGGCCCGCGTGCTGGCACCCGGAGGCCGAATGGTCATCGAGGAACCCAACATCGAGGAGTGGTCCGTCAAGGTACTGGCCGTCGCCGAGAAACTGGCCCTAATGCGCAGCCACATCCTGCGTCCCGATCGCATCCGCGCGCTAGCAGCGGCCGAGGGACTAGAGGCGCACACCATCCGCGATGGTTACACCGCATGGATCGTCGCTGCCAAGCCAGCCTGAATAGGGCGAGACAGGGGAACCGCATGCTCATCGCTACGGATCGCCAGGCATTTGCGCTAGATCCTCACCAGAGGCACGCGCCGCCCCAGCTTTTGTTCAGCGGCGCGGCGGTGGCGGCATTGGCCGAGCGCGACGACCTTCACCTGGCAATCACCAGCGCCGGCGACGCGCTCATCTTTAGCCACAGCGGCGCCAAGCCAGTTCCCACGGGCATCGCGGAGCGCGTCCGCAGCGCCGCCATCCTGCGCGTGCGCCCCTGGCAGATCCTCATCGGCACCGAGCCGCCTCACATCTACCAACTGACCGAAGGGCAAGAGGGCGCAATCCGACTGGAGACCTTTGACGCCCTGGACTGCCGATCGTCCTGGCATACGCCCTGGGGAGGTCCACCCGCCGTCCGTAGCCTCGCCTACACCAGCGACGGCTGGGTCTATGCGGACATTCACGTAGGCAGCATCATGCGGTCGCCGGATGTCGGCGCCACCTGGGAGCCCGTCGCGCCCAAGCTGCACCAGGATGTCCACCAGGTCGCCACCTGCCCCGCCACCGTCCTCAACATCTATGCCAACACGGCAAACGCCGTGTATGTCAGCCGCGACCGAGGCGCGTCCTGGCTCTACCGCGGCGAGGGACTGGGCAAACGCTATGGCCGCGCCATCGCGGTGCATCCGCAGGACCCGGCCGCGCTTCTCGCCACCGTCAGTGACGGGCCTCACGGCGACGACGTCCACAGCCAGCTATATCGCACCGCAAACCAGGGCGTCACTTGGAGCCTATGCGCGGAGGGCTTTCCGGCAAGCGTGTCCCACCACATTGACACGTTCCACGTGGCCTACGATGCCCTCGGCACAGCATGGGCCGTCGTGGATGACACCCTCTACCGCAGCGAGACGCGCGGCGCCAACTGGCACGTGCACTGGCGAGCGCCCGAGCCGATACAGTTCATCGCGAGTTCTCCAGAATGACAGGAGGTCCCCATGGAACTGAGAACGCTTTGTTTTGAAAAGGGCGGCCCGCAGAACACGGACGCCACCCTCGCCATCGCGGCAGCCCGCGCCCAGGAGCTGGGCATCCGTCAGGTGGTGGTCGCGTCGTCCCACGGCGACACGGCCCGCAAGGCGCAGGCCGTGTTCGCGCCGCTGGACGCCCAGGTCGTCGCCGTCACCATCGGCCACAGTTGGGAGGACCAAGGCTGGTGCATGAGCGCCGAGACCAAAGCCGCCCTGCAAGCCGAGGGCATCGCCGTGGTCACCGGCATCCATGCGCTGGGCGACGGCGTTGGGTCGGCCTTCACCCAAAAGAACGGCGGCCGCACGCTTGACGAGATCGTCCGGGAAACGCTATACCGGTTCTGCCAGGGCATGAAGGTGGCCGTCGAGTGTATCCTGATGGCCGCCGAGGCGGGCCTACTGGCCATGGATCAGGAAGCCATCAGCATCGCCGGCTCTGGCGGCGGCGCCGATACCGCCATCGTGTGCTGGCCAGCCTATCCCCGCCGGTTCCAGGAGCTTCAGATCCGGGAGATCCTGGCCAAGCCAAGGGTTCCATGAGCCGGATCAAACGGTGCCACGCACGGCGTGGAGCGTTCGCACAAGTTGTCGCGTCGAGTTACGTCTAACCCTGAGGAGGGCAATACCATGCGCGTCTATGTCGAGACGGATCTGGAGGGAGTCAGTGGCGTCTGTGTGTGGGAGCAGACCCGTGACCGCGATAGCGCCATGTATCAAGTGGCGCGCAAGCTGCTCATGGGGGACATCGCCGCGCTGGTCGATGGCCTCATCGCCGGCGGCGCCACCGAGGTGACCGTGGACGATGGCCACGGCGGCGGGTTCAACTTTATGCCGGACCTGATGGACCCCAGGGCCAACTATGTCACCGGACGCAGCCGCCCCGGCATGGCGGACCGCACCGAGCAGTACCAGGGATACGACGCGGCCGTTCTGCTGGGCTACCATGCCATGGCGGGCACACCCAAGGCTTTCCTCTGCCACACGCAGAGCTCCAAGCGCGGCGATCGTTATTGGTACAACGACCGCGAGTCAGGCGAGATGGTCCAATCGGCCTTGTTCCTGGGGCATTTCGGTATACCGCTAGTAATGGTGACGGGCGACGTAGCGACCTGCCGTGAGGCCCACGACTTTTTCGGGCCAGATATCGTGGCCGTGGCCGTCAAGGAAGCCTACAGCGTTGAGTATGGCAAGCTGCTGGCGCCCGAGAAAGCGCACGATCTCATCCGCGAGGGAGCTCGTGAGGCCATGCGGCGCGTGGGCACGGCCGAGCCGTATGTGCTAGAGATGCCCATCCGAGGCCGACTGCGTTTCCCCGACAAGTCCAACGCGGACGCCTTCCGCCCACGCCTCTCCAAGCGCGTGGACGACTATACGTTTGAGGCAGAGTTCGAGGACGCGACGCAGGTCTACTACTTCTAGCGAAGGCTCGGCAAGGCGAGCCGGTCCCGGCGACATGATTACATTTAGGAGCTTGACATGCAACTCGAACCCCTCCGTGCTAGCGACGTTGAGCGCATCCACCAAGCCTCGCTTGAAATCCTCGAGACGACGGGCATCTGGATCCACGGTAGCCCCCAAGCTCTTGCCCTCTTGCGTGACGCCGGCGCCCGCATAGAGGGCGAGAGGGCGTACCTGCCGAGTTCGTTGGTCGAGGAGGCCCTCACGTCGCTGCCACCCCGCGAGACCAGCACGTTCTGCGTCGCTGGCCTGGGGTTGAGCGATGCGCTCCCGCTGCACAAAGACGCCCACCACGTGCTCCTGATCGGTAACGCCTACTACTGGTATGACTATGCCGAACGCGTCGCCCGAGACTGCCAGCCCACCGACCTCCAAGCCAAGTACCTCGTTCTAGACAGCCTCTCCAACGTCGTCGGCGACTGCTGTAACCTGGTGTTCGCCAGCGAGCGCCAGGCCAACGCCGGCGAACAGGCCCTCACCGAAAGCCCAGCCGATTGGTTGCGCCGCAGGGTCACGTCGCGAGCGGCGGTCTTGGGCAGCCGCCCGCGACGCCCAACCTACATCGCGCCTCGGATCAAGAATCAGCCCAACGAGATACATCGGCTGGAGATCCTGGCCACATTCGCGGTTGCGGGTCGAGAGGCCACGGAGCACACGCTCAGCCAGTGGGATCGCCCGTTCGTGTGGTGCAATCCCATCAGCCCCTTACAGTACGCGGGGCACGAGGCCGATGGCATCATCGCGGCTGCCAGGGCGTCACAAGGCAACGGCATCGTGATGATCTCCCCCGAGATCCTCATGGGCGCCACGGGACCCATAACCATGGCAGGCACCCTGGCCCAACAAAACGCCGAGGTGCTGGGCGGCATGACCCTCGCACAAGTTGCCCAACCGGGCACGCTGACTGTCTATGGGTGTGTTAGCGCGGTGATGGATATGCGCTCCGCCGAGATCTCGCAGGGGCACTATGAGACGGCGCTGCTAAACGCGGCCGCCGTACAGATGGCCGATCACTATGGCATGCCCTCACGCATCTCAAGCGGTAACACCAGCGCACGCGAGCCAGGGCCCCAGGCCGCCGCCGAGATGGCCGTCGGCCTCTATCTGGGGCTCGCCAGCGGCGCCAACCTGATCACCACCGGCCTGCTAGATTCGACGCTGATGATCAGCTTGGAACACTTGGTGCTGCTCGACGAGCTCACCGGCCTGATGCGCAAGGCCGCGAATGGCATTGAGGTGGATGACGCGACCCTGGCGTTGGACCAGATCAAGACCCACGCGCATCCTTCGCCCGGCTTTATCACCAGCGATCACACCCGCAAGTTCATGCGGCACGACATCGCCTACTCATCCTACGGCGGCCGAACCGAGAAGGCGTATGTGGACTGGTACGAGCAGGCCCACGCACGCGTGGAATCCATCCTAGCCACCGCCCACCAGGCCGTTCCGGACCCCGTCGTCGGTGAGCGGATGGACGCCATCGTGGCGCGCCTCGACGAGGATGATGAAACCTGGCGCCACGGTGAGCATCGCTGGTGGCTGCCTTACATTCAAGATATCTAAACCGGAAAGGGACACGCCATGCACGAGTACCTCCGAAACACTGGCTTTGCCACGCGGGCCATCCGCTTGGCCAAGCCAGAGAACGCGTCCTCCCATGCTATCACCATGGGCGTCACCAACGAGGGTGCCTACGCGCGCCAGAGCAACCCGATCGTCAACGCGCTCGAAACGGCCATCGCCGCTCTGGAAGGCGGAGTGGGCGCCATGAGTACCGCCTCTGGGATGGCGGCAGTCAGCCAGACGCTTTTGGCGCTTCTGCCCCCCGGTGGACGGCTCATTACCCACCGCTGCCTGTATGATTGGAGCACCATTCTGCGCGCCGAGGTACTGCCCCAGGCCCCTGCAGAGATCGTCACGATGGACCTGCGGTGCCTCTCCGATCTGGAACGTTCCCTGCAGACCCCGACCGCAGCCGTGTATCTCGAATCCCTCTCCAACCCAATCCTGGACGTGCTCGATTTGGACGCCATTGTGCGTCTTGCCCATGAGGCGGGGGCACTGGTCATCGTGGATAACACCTTCCTCAGCCCATACCTGCTACGTCCATTGGAGCGTGGCGCCGACGTCGTGCTGCACGCCGCCACCAAGTACCTAGCCGGCCACGGCGACGTTCTCGCGGGCGTCGTAACGGCACGCGAAGACGAGGTGCTCGAGCGCCTGAAGCGCGCCCGCAGCATCTATGGCGGCGTGCTCGCACCCACCAGCGCATTCCTGGTGCTTCGTGGGCTGGCGACGCTGCCGATCCGCATGGAGCGCCATTGCGCCAATGCCCAACGGGTGGCGGCTTTCCTGGCGCAGCAGCCACAGGTGGCCAACGTCGTCTATCCCGGCCTTGAGGCGGATCCAGGACACGCCGTCGCCGCATCGCAGTGGGACGGGTTCGGCGGCATGGTGGGCTTTACCTTGCGCGGGGGGCGGAAGGCCGCCGAGCGTTTGGTGGGCGCCTTGCGCATCTGCCGCCCGTGGGTGAGCTTGGGCGACGTGGAAACGCTCATCACGGTGCGGGCCGGCGACACAGCCCGGGGTATCACCGACGGGTTCTTGCGTCTCTCGGTGGGCCTGGAGGACAGCGACGACCTGATCGAGGACTTTCGGCAAGCGTTAGCCCAGCTCTAGAGAGGACACGAGCCCTGCTGCTAGGTCAAAAGAGCGTTCCCTGTTGCGCTTTAGGTTGGCAAGCCTTGGCAGCGTTGGCCAGCGCGCCAGGGTCGTCGCCCACCAGGTAGAGGTACTCTTTGTTGCGCACGTGGCTCACGCGTCCTACTTTATCGCCGTCGGGGTTGTAGATGCCTATCCGCGCGCCCACATAGCGATCGTGATCGCGCGCGATCACTAGCACGTGCCCCTGCTCGGAGAGAAGCTTTTCCATCTCCTGACGGCTGATATAGCCCTCGTTGCTGAACGAGACCAGCAAGTAGCGGGCGCTGGTCGCGCTCACCACGTCGCGCATGGCCCGATGGATGCTCCGCTTGGAGTTAAAGGGGCTCTTGTACTGCTTACAGTCCACGCGCTTGCAGGCCACCCCGTACACCTCGGGCTGATCCCAACGCACCAAGGTCTCCCAGATGTGATAGTTGGCCAGATAGCGATGTTGGTTGTACGGTGGGTCCAGATAAACCAAGTCGGCCGGATGCTCGCGAGCCGCATCCACGGCCTCCATCTGGGTCGCCCGTCCGGGGCCCGGCAGCACCTCCGGCACGCGTAGCTCTAGATCGTTATGCGCGCGAGGCGCCCACTGCTTCAGGTATGCCATCTGAACGCCGACTGTGGAATCGACGCGATCGGCGGCCTCCATCAGCGCCGTCAGCACGACGGCTCGCAGATCGCCCGTGAGGCCCCACGCATCAATGGCCTCGCGCATGGCCTCGATGCGCGCCCCGTTCCGGGGATGGAAGAACCGCGAGCGCCTACAGTAGGTCTCGGTGAACCAGCCAGAGCGAGGCGGCACGTGTGCCAGCTCCTCGAGCGCACGACGGGCCTCTGGCAGCACGGACTCGGCATCCGCCTGCACATAGCAGCGCGCCAGGGTGTAGGCATAGGCGGTGTGGTCGTTGGCCGTGACCTGGTATCCCGCCCCCTTGAGCGCGTGGCCCACCCGCGACGTCCCAGAAAAGAGATCGAGCACCGTCCGCACGCCCGGCAGGGCCCCCACGATAGACGTAATCACGGGAACCAGAACGCGCTTGGAGCCGATGTACTTGATCACGGGCCGGATTTACCTCTTTTGGTGATGCCCGTCTTTACGCCCCATGCTACGGACCTAGTGCTGTGGCATCAAGCGGCGGCCTCTCGCACGGTCGCCACGCTCCCGGCTTTCGGTGGCAATGGCAGCGCTGTCATCGCGAACACCCGTAAGGAGGAGGTGATGCAATGGACCATAGTAGTATCATGTGTGCCCCAGCATCGCCCCCAAGCGAGAGCTAGAGCACGCACGGCAAGCAACGATCCCCCTCGCTATGAGGGGGATCGTTCACGTCACGGATCAGTCATCTACTCTTCCAGCGGTGGCCACCAGAAAGCCAACCACAGTAGCTCGCCATCCGAGCGATTGCGCACCGCGTGCGTCACGTCGGGTGGGATCTCGACCACATCGCCGGGGCCAATGTAGCGTTGCTCATCACCGATCTCGACGATGCCATCACCCTTGTGGAAGAAATAGATCTCGTGGGCCCGATGGCTGTGCGCCTCCATGGCGCCACCGGCTTGCAGGTATCCCCAGGCATGCGCGAACGGCGCCCGCACCCCATCCGGAAGCACCGGCATCGACAGGATCGTACCGTCGTGCGCAGGCTTGGCCTGTCGCAGATCAAAACGACTCGTACGCACCTTTAACTTCCCCCCAAGTCACACCATCGCAGCAACGATCCGCACCGGGCTCTAGCGCACACGGTAGCGCTCGATGGCGTTGTCATCCACATCCACGCCAATGCCCGGTCGATCAGGGATAACGAACGCACCGTCCTCGACCTCGAACAGCGTATCCTGGCGCACAAGCGCCAGACAGTGGTCCCATTGTTCCCAGGGAAGCAGCGGCGGGTTGACCAATGCCACTTCCAGGATCCAACAGTTGGGCAACGCGCCCTCGATCTGCAGCCGCGAGGCCAGCCGTAGTCCGTGGGTGCCGTGGGGCACGCAGTCCACACCGAATCCCTCAGCCATGGCGCTGACCTTCTTTGTCGTCAGCAGGCCGCCGCAGTTCATCGGCTCAGGCTGGAGGATGTCGAACGAGCCATGCTGCAAGTACTTGGCGAACATGTTCAGCCCACGGTCGCCCTCGCCGCCGGTGATAGGAATATCCACCGTGGCCCGCAATCGGGCGTGGTCGAACACATCCCCGCGGTTCATCGGCTCCTCGAGCCAGGTCACCTCCAACGCCTCGTAACGGCGGGCCATGATGATGGCCTCGTCCAGGGTCCAGACGGTGCCCGAGTAGGGGCCGGTCCGGTCGATCATGATTTGGAACTGATCACGGCCGCCCACCTGGTCACGAATGGCAGCCACAGCGTCTGCATCTTGGGTAATAGGA
>CAZTMY010000072.1:0-10341 GCA_964614895.1 uncultured Anaerolineales bacterium | reverse complement strand
CACGACGCTCTTCCGATCTCACTACTGGGCCGCCGTGACGACACAAGAGGGCGTGGATCACGCGTCGGACCGCCCGTTCGAGCTGAAAAGGGTCCGTGTCCACGGCTGGTATACGGCAGAGGATCTAGCGGCGGCGCTGGACTGGTGGATGGCACAACCGACGCCTACGCCCCCACCGACGATGCAACCGACGCCAGCGCCAACAGTTGAGCGAACCCGAACACCTCAGCGCTCTACTGGCGACAGGGCCGCTGCCCTAGCGCCGGGGCGCTCACTTGGGGTGGGCTAGACGCTATGTATCTCGACTATCTCAACCTAGCCGCTATCCGACATGGCTTCGAGACCCAGCTTCTTGGGGCTCGCGTGCAAGGGGTCGTCCAGCCTAGTACCCTGGCCATCGTCTTGGAGATGTACGCGAGCGAGCGTCTCTACCTGCTGCTCTCTGCCGAGCCCAACGAGCCCGCTGCCGCTCTCCTGTCAAGGCCTCTGCGCCGCGGCGTTGAGCAACCATCGCCGCTCCTGTTGCTCCTGCGCAAGCACGTGCGTGGCGCGCACCTGATCGCTATCCAACAGCCCAAACTTGAGCGCATCCTGCGCTTCACCTTCGCTCGCTCGGACCAGGAGGTATGCCTAGTCGCCGAGTTGATGGGACCTCTCAGCAACCTGATGCTCCTCGACCAAGACAACCGTATCCTAGATGCCGTCAAACGCGTTCCCTCTTCCGTGAACCGATATCGTACTATCCTTCCGCACCAACCCTATATGCCGCCACCACCCCAGAACAAGCATCATCCCTTGGCCATGACCACCCAGATGCTCCTCGAAGCGGCATCCAACGCCCCGGACATCGCGCCACACCGTCTGCTCGTGCGCAGCATCGCCGGCATGAGCCCCTTGCTCGCGCGTGAGGTCGTAACCCGCGCCAAAGTCGTGAGCGGCGAGCCGCTGACGCATGTGAAGGCCAGGTTGCTCCTGACGACTGCCCAAGAGCTCTATGCCATGGTCGAAACCGCTGACTGGCAGCCATCCATCGCCTACATAGGGCACGGCGATGAGCGCCGCGCAGAGCTCGCCGCGCCCTATGCCCTCACCCATCGCGACGACTGGCAGCCATGCGAAGACATGCTCGATGCGGTGCGGCACGTGCTGCAAGCCCGTGGTGCCCTAGACCCGTATGCGCGTGTTCGCATTCGTCTCCACAGCACCATCGCCCAAGCCCGAGAACGTCTAGAGCGCCGCCTGGGGAGGCTGCAGGCCTCTCTGCCAGACGAGCAAGAGGAGACACGCTTGCTGGTGCAAGGGAACGCCATCTTGGCATTGCAGCACACCATCAAACCGGGCCAGAGAGCACTGCTAGTGCCTGCCAACATCTTGGAAGGCCTGACCGGGGAGCCGTCATCTGGCCCGCTAACGGTCACGCTGGATCCCGCGTCCTCTCCAGTGGAGAACGGTCAGCACTATTTCCGCCGCTACCAGAAACTGCAAGCGGCTCGTAAGCGCATCCCGCCGCTCATGCGCAAGGTGAAAATGCAGCTAGCCTTCCTTGACCAGGCCGATGCCGACGTGGAAATGGCCTCGTCCCGTCCAGAGCTGGACGAGGTCGCGGAGGCCCTGCAAGAGGCCGGCCACCTCCGCAAGAGGAGGCGACGCTTGGCGTCGCCTCCCAGCGCACCACTTTGCCTTGCTGCTCCTGATGGCGGCCTGATCCTGGTGGGGAGAAATAGCCGGCAGAATGCCCTAGTAACCTTTCAGCTAGGCCGACCTGATGACATCTGGCTACACGCCCATGGGGTGGCCGGCGCTCACGTCATCTATCGCCCCGGTGGAACGGATCCTGATCGGGCTGCCCTCCAGACGGCGGCGCGACTTGCTGCCTATCACTCGGTGGCATGCGAGCAGCGTAACGTGCAGGTAGACTATACGGCGCGCAAACACGTCCGAGCCATCCGAGGTGCAGGCCCTGGCATGGTCACGTACCGTCACGAGGAGACGATGGTCGTCGAACCGATGGCACCCTCAGACATAGCGGGAGCCTGATGCCCTATGGAGCTCATCACGGAAGCTGCGTTCCGCCTTCTGGTGGCCGAGGCGCTGGATGCTCTCCCTGACTGGGTCCAGGAGAAACTCGATAACGTCGCTGTGCTCACCGCAGATTGGCCTACCCCGGAGCAAAGGGAAAAGTCAGGGCTTGCTCCAGGCCAGCAGTTGCTGGGCCTGTATGAGGGGGTCCCGGCTACGCGACGTGGTCGGGGCTACACCATGCTTCCGCCAGACCGTGTTACCCTGTTTCGCGGCTCGATGCTCATGCTCGCCCAAGACAAAGCCAAGCTCGTGACCTTGGTGCAACACACCTTGCTTCACGAGCTCGGACATCATCTCGGATTCAGCGAAGCGGATCTGAAGCGGCTAAATCTCTAGGACTCGGCCTAGTCCTCCTCTCGTGTCGGCAACGCCGCCTCGGTGATGACGATCTTGTCCCGCTCTTTCGGAATCACGTGCACCAGGACTGGTTTGCTCTTGGTCTCGTTGCCTGCAGCATCATAGCCAATAGCTTGGATGACATGAGTCTCGGTGTACGCATCGCCAGCTTGCACAACCTGCAAACCCGTGGACCAGGTGAGCGTGTATCCCGAAGCATGCGTCAAGCTAACAATGTCGGTGACGGTGATCAATCCCCCTTGCTGGATGGTCTCGCGGTAGATCAGCTGATCGTCTTCGTGGAGTACTTCTTTGCGCACCGTCCGGTCGCCATCTGTCTCCACAATGGGCGCTGGCAAATCAAACGAGACGCTTGGTCGTAGGAGCTTCAACGTCCACCCGAGGGTGTAAGGCGCGACTGTCGAGGCACCCAACAGCTCGTCGTCCATGTAGAACTCAACGCGGTCCATGACCTGATTGTCCACAGCGTCGACCTGGATGTTGATCCATTCGTCTCTACCCATGACATACACGTTGTCATCGGGGTTACTTGGGTCATCCGTTGGGTTGATGATCTCAACCTCTGGTGGCTCGTTGTCCAGCCGGACGGCCAAGGTGAACTCGCGCAAGCCGGCGTTGCCCACAGCCGATAGCTTGAGAGTGTACAGGCCATCGGTGAACCCGGTAGTGTCCCAATATTCCAGCACGCCATTACTGACGCTATGGCCATGCTCGGGCCCGACTGGCAACCATTGCGAGGGATCCATGCCTTCCCCAACCTGCAGCCAGTAACGCTGTTGCCCATCGACGCGAGCGTTGCCCTCAATGAGAACGACGTCGCTCACGCCCTGGAACAGTTTGGGCGACGTGATGGAGAGATCGGCACTAGCCAGGCTAGCGCCATGCAGATCGCAGTACTCGGTCGGTGGCTGAGGGATCTTCTGCTCGCGCACCCAGTCGGCAGCATCAGGCGGATAAACCGAAAAGACGACCTCATCCACCTCATTAGGCGGGCAGTCGATGGTCGCCAGCTTGCCGCTAGCGCGGCAGATGCGATAAACGCGGTGGATATCGTCGGTCTCCGTGGGCACCGTGCCTTCGATAAAAATCTCCTGCTTGCGCCATGGCGACGCGTTGGTGGGTAGCTTGCCCGACACGCCATCCACGACGGCGGTGACCAGCCCTTCAGGCCGCGTGAAGGCTTCCACTGGCAGGCCCCTGTGCAGCTCAGTCATAACGCGCTGCCAGATGGGGGCCGCGGTGCGAGCCCCGGGAGCATTCACCATCTCCTCATAGTCGGCATTACCCACCCACACGCCGACGACGTACTGCGGTGTATAGCCTACCGTCCAGCCGTCACGGAAGTTGTTGGTCGAGCCCGTCTTGGCTGCCGCAGGCCGCCCCTCCAGCTCGAGAGCGTTGTTTGCTCCAAATGCAGGCAGACGTGCCTGGTTGTCTGACAAGATGTCAGTGATCAGATAGGCCACCTGGGGCTGAATCACCTGCTGTCGAAATGGCTGTCCAAACTCGTATAGCACCTGGCCATCGGGTCCGGTGACGCGGAGGACTGCCACCGGATCCAGCTTGCGGAATCCGGGTTCCTGAAGCTCGGCAGGCACGGGCACACCCCGCATCTGGCCATTGTTGTCAAACACGGAAAACGCGTACACCATATCGAGGAGCCGTACCTCACCACCGCCCAAGGTCAATGAGAGGCCATACTCGGACACAGGCCTACGAAGCGTCGTGATGCCCATGGCGTGGGCCGTATCCAGCACGTTGCGGAGGCCCACCTTGTGCATCATGGCGACCGCAGGCACGTTGAGCGATCTGGCCAGCGCGTCCCGAACAAGAACGGGGCCGCTGAACCTTCTCGAGTAGTTCTCCGGCACATAGGGGGGGTGAGGCGCATTAGGGAAACTGGTGCGGACATCCATGAGCATGGTCGCTGGCGTGTAGCCCTGCATAAAAGCCGTCGCATATGTGAAAGGCTTGAAGCTGGAACCTGGCTGCCGCGGCGACAGAGCCATGTTGACCTGGCCATCGATGCCGGCATCCTCATAGTCCAGGCTTCCAACCATCGCCAGGATCTCTGCCGTCTTGGCATCAAGGATGACGACGGCGGCGTTGTGTGCGTTATGCTCGTCAGCGATACGGGCAATATGCTCGCGCGCCGCAGCCTCCGCCATGGCCTGTTTGCGCAGATCGATGGTGGTGATGACCTGCAGGCCGCCTTTATAGACCTGATCGCTCCCGAACTGATCGATGAGCCGATCGCGCACGTAAAAGACCCAATGAGGCGCTACCATGTCCTTGACATTCGAGGCGATCACCAGCTTTGTCTGCTTGGCGGCGTAGGCTTGCTCCTCGGTGATATAGCCTTGCTCGGCCATGAGATCCAGGACGATCTCTTGGCGACGCTTGGCTTGCTCCGGAGCGTCGATCGGGTTCAAGGCGGGAGAGTTGCCGACCGGCACCAACATCGCAGCCTCGGGAAGGGTCAACTCAGAGACTGATTTACCAAAATATGTCTGCGCCGCAGCCTCGACTCCATACGACATATTCCCGTAAAATATGTTGTTGAGGTACCACTCCAAGATCTGGTTGCGTCCCTCGATCCCGGGGTATTGCCGAGATAGCTCGATGGCCAGGACGATCTCTTTGATCTTGCGTACCTGGCTACGGTCCACCCGCTCGTCGAAAGGCATAATCACGTTTCGCACTAGCTGCTGAGAGATCGAGCTGCCTCCACCGACGTCCTTACCGGTCAGCTCACCCCATACAGCTCTCGCAAAGCCCATCCAGTTTACGCTCCCCCAGTTTGCCACGCTGGAGTAGAACGTCTTATCCTCGGATGCAATCGTAGCGTTGCGTAGGCTTTCGGGAATACTACCAAGGGGCACATAGCTGCGTAGACCTGCGTCAGGGGGGATGATCTCCCACAGGAGCACCTTTCCCGTTCGGTCATACAAGCGCGTCGTCTCGAACGATTGCGTGCTGAGCTGTTGGATCTCTTCAGCAGACGGCAGATCCCGCGCAAACGTTGAATATACAGCCAGAAGCGCTCCTGCGCCTACGAGAACGGCCAAGGCAGACGAGAACAGGGCGAGCCCTATCCCCGCAAGCAGAAAGCGGAGGGCAGGCAGCCCTCCACTTCGCTCGCGGCGCCTCTGGCGCCATATCAGAGAGACGTACATGGTTACTCTTCAGCCTCAGCCATCGGGCCATCCTGGAGATCTGGACCCCGCAAGGAACTCAGATCGCCGCCCTTGGCCAGGAAGGCAGCACTCAGAGCGTCAAGCTCTTCAGCCGCGTCCATCCCCAAGAGATGATCCTCAAACGCGCGCGCGGCTGCTGCCTCACGCAAAGCATCGGACTCCTCGGTCTCTTCCTCTTTGGACGCAAACCCGGTGCCAGCCGGTATAAGCTTACCGATGATGACACTTTCCTTCAGGCCACGCAGGTTATCCACCTTGCCTTCGATAGCAGCTTCCGCGAGCACGCTGATCGTATGCTGGAAGGACGCTGCCGACAGGAAGCTATCCGTATTCAGCGCTGCCTTGGTGATACCAAGTAACACTGGCTCGGCCTTGGCTGGCTCACCACCTCGCTCCTCGACCTCACTGTTGAGTTCCTCCAGCTCGCGTAAGGTAATGAGTTGCCCTGGCAAGAGCTCCGTATCGCCACTCCCAAGCACGCGTGCCCGTTCGAGCATCTGACGCACGATCACCTCGATATGCTTGTCATGGATGATCACGCCCTGCGAACGGTACACCTTCTGGACTTCTGTCACCAGGTAATTCTGCGTGGCTTCGCGGCCCAAGACTTCGAGGATCTCGTGGGGGTTCTTGGCTCCCTCTGTAATCATGTCACCGGCCTTCACCCGATCGCCAGGCGCCACACGCAGACGGGCCGTTGCAGGGATCTCGTATTTGCGCTCGCTTGTCTCCTCAAAGATCACCACGATGCACCGATCGCCCAAGGAGACGCGGCCACTCACTTTGGCCACCACGTCTTCCTGCCCCTTACGTCTAGCCAAAAGTTGACCTTTTTCGACAGTCTCGCCGGGCTCGACCAACACCGCATAGTTGCCGGGCACATCGTGTCGCACGCGATGCACACGCGTGTCCGTCACTCTGACAACGCGCTGCTCGCCATCTTCTTCGAACTCTACGATGCCACCTGTTTTTGAAATGATCGCCTGACCCTTGGGGTTTCGGGCCTCAAAAAGCTCCTGCACCCGCGGGAGACCCTGGGTGATATCGCTGGTGCCCGCCACACCACCGGTGTGGAATGTACGCAGCGTCAACTGAGTGCCAGGCTCGCCGATGGATTGGGCAGCGATGATACCCACCGCTTCGCCCACCTTGACGATGCCTCCCCGCCCCAAGTCACGACCATAGCAGTGCGCACACAGCCCAAAGGGCAATTCGCAAGTCAGCGGCGACCGTACCCGCACCTCTTGCACGTTGGCACGCTCAATGGCATCAGCTAGGTCGTCGTCGATGTAGGTATTGGCATCCGCCAGCACCTCACCCGTAACAGGATCTACGACCTCACCCGCCGTGTAGCGTCCCAGTATGCGCTCGGAGATCGTCTCTCCCGCTTCCTCGGAGCTCTCGGCGGTGATGACGATCCCGCGTTCCGTGCCACAGTCCTCCGCTTGGATCATGACATGCTGGGCAACGTCTACCAGACGACGCGTCAGATAGCCGGCATCGGCGGTACGCAGCGCCGTGTCCGCAAGGCCCTTCCGCTGGCCATGAGTCGAGATAAAGTACTCCAGTGACGTCAACCCCTCACGAAAGTTGGACTGGATGGGCAGCGGGATGATGCGGCCAGACGCATCAGCCATCAAGCCACGCATACCTGCCAACTGGCGGATTGGTTGGATACCGCCCTTGGTGGCACCCGAGTTGGCCATCAGGCCCAACGATCCGAACGGGTCCAGCGCGCTCACCACTTCCGCGGTGATGTCTTCCGTTGCCTCCGTCCAGAGCTCGACCGTCTTGACATAGCGTTCGTTCTCGGTGATGAGCCCTCGGCGGTATTGCTCCTCCACTTGTGCCACGCGTGCGTTCACCGTATCGAGCTTATCGCCCTTGGATTCGGGCACATGGATATCGTCGATCGCGATGGTCACGCCCGAAAGCATGGCATACTTGAAGCCCACGTCCTTGATGGCGTCCACCAGATCCGCCGTGCCCTCCAAGCCCAGCTTTCGATAGCCAGCCCCCACGAGCCGGCCCAGCCCGCTCTTGTCTAGCGTCTCGTTCACGAACCGTAGTTCCTCAGGCAAACTGGCATTGAACAACACACGCCCGACCGTAGTCGCCAGCCGCTCCACGCCGTCCGTGGTCCGATACACGAAGGTGATCCGCGCATGCAGATCCACCACACCGAGCTCGAGCGCAAGCCGGACTTCATCAAAGGAGGAGAATACCATGCCCTCGCCCTTTTGCCCCTCGCGCTCGAACGTCAGATAGTAGACGCCCAGAACCATGTCCTTCGAAGGGCCCACTTCTGGCTCGCCGTTGGCGGGTCTGAGGAGGTTGCGGTTAGCGAGCATGAGCTCACGGGCCTCGCGCACAGCACCCTCGCTGAGAGGCACGTGGACGGCCATCTGGTCCCCGTCAAAGTCGGCGTTAAAGGCAGAGCAGACGAGGGGATGGATCTGGATAGCGTTGCCCTCCACCAGCACCGGCTCAAAGGCCTGAATGCCCAGGCGGTGCAGAGTGGGGGCGCGGTTCAGCAAGACGGGCCGTGTCTTGATAACTTCTTCGAGGACTTCCCATACTTCCGGCGTTTCTCGCTCGATCAGGCGCTTGGCGCCCTTGACGTTGATGGCGTGGTTGTACTCGACCAGCTTTTGCATCACAAAGGGCCGGAACAGCTCCAAGGCCATTCGCTTGGGCAACCCACACTGATGTAGCTTCAGATGGGGACCCACCACGATGACCGAACGTCCCGAATAGTCCACGCGCTTTCCGAGGAGGTTCCGTCGGAAGCGTCCTTGCTTGCCCTTGAGCATGTCCGAGAGTGATTTGAGCTGACGACGCCCACGCAAGGATACGGCCTTGCCGCGTCGGCTGTTGTCAATGAGCGAGTCAACGGCTTCCTGGAGCATACGCTTCTCGTTGCGGATGATCACCTCTGGTGCCTGCAGCTTCATGAGGTGCTTGAGTCGGTTATTACGGTTCACCACGCGGCGATAAAGGTCGTTGAGGTCGCTGGTAGCAAAGCGGCCACCATCCAACTGCACCATAGGGCGCAGTGCCGGTGGGATAACGGGCAAGACTTTCAGAATCATCCACTCTGGCCGGTTGCCCGACTTGCGCAACGCTTCCACCACCTGCAAGCGCTTGATAGCCTTCTTCGCGCGCTGCTTGGATCGCGTCGTTCGGATCTCGTGGCGCAGCTCTTCCGCCATCTTGTGCAGATCAATCTTGGAGACGATGTCGTACACGGCCTCGGCACCCATGGCTGCAGTAAAGACCTTGGGCCAGCGCTCTCGCAGCTCTCGGTAGTTCGTCTCGTTCAGAAGCATCCGCGGTTTGAGAGCCATGAGCTCGTCGCGTGCGTCTTGCGTCTCCTCGCGAACGCGATTTCGTACTTGCTCGACCAGCTCTGCGAGTTCCTCGAGCCGCTGCTCAATGGCCTCGTCAGAACCGCAATGCCTCTCCAGCTCGTGCTCGCGCTCACTGCGCTCCTCCTCGAGCCGATCCGCGATGTTTCTCTTCTCCTCTTCTACGACTTGCCGCAGCTTGGCCAGATGATCCTCGGTGATCACATCTCCCGGATTGGCTATGACGTCCTCAGTAGGCTCAAACTGCAGGAGAACTGGAGCCGTTTCCCCGAGGCGTTCTTTCAGCGCATTTTCCATGCTGGTTGCAGCGCGCACGAGTTCCCCAATTTGGTCGTCGCGACGCCTGTTGATCTCCGCGGCTAGATCTTTCTTGGCACTGTCGAGAGCGCCTTGACCCTTCTCCAACTCGCGCTCGCGTCGGTCGCGCTCCAGCTCAAGGCGCTCCTCTATGCTGCCAAGCTCCTGCTGCACCTCTGCTCGTAGCTTGGCTACATGATCACTGGTAATCTCATCGCCCGCATTGGCGATAACGGCATTGGTTGGGCCAAAGACCAAGTCATCCGGTGCCCTGCTACCCCGATATTGATTGAGGATCTCCTCCAAGCGAGTCGCCTTACCCATGAGGTCTTCGACTTGCTCGTCGCGGCGCGTCTGGATCTCGTCGGCGAGAGCCTTCCTTGCCTCCTCAAGGGCCTCTTTCGCGCGCTGGCGCATCTCTTGAAGCAGCGCCATCTCAACCTGCAAATTCCGTGTCTCTTCACTAATACGTTCCTCTACCTCCTCGTCCATGCGGCGAACGGCACGTTCGCGAGCCTTCTCGTCCACGGAGGTAATGATGTACTGGGCATAGTAGAGCACGCGGTCGAGGTTCCGCTGCGAGATATTGAGCAGAAGACCAAGGTAGCTGGGTGACCGTCGCGTATACCAAATGTGCGCGATGGGCGTCGCCAACGCGATATGACCCATCCGCTCGCGCCGCACGCGGGAGTGCGTCACCTCGACGCCACACTTGTCACACTTGATCCCTCGGAACTTGATCTTCTTGTACTTGCCACAATAGCACTGCCAGTCTTTGGTCGGACCAAAGATGGCCTCACAGAACAATCCATCCTTCTCGGGACGTAGCCGACGGTAGTTGATTGTCTCTGGCTTGGTCACCTCCCCATGCGACCACTCCAGGATTTGTTCGGGCGAAGCCAGGCCAATCCTAATAGACCGAATGTCATTAATCTCCAAGTCGCCCTCCCATGGGAATCAAATCGGACACAACCGTGCTAGGTGAGATTCTTTCAGCACAAAACGCCTCGGTCATACGAGTCCACCACAAAGCGGTGTTC